>NZ_JACJPU010000042.1:0-50080 GCF_014696235.1 Sphaerospermopsis sp. FACHB-1194
TGACTCCTGACTCCTGACTCCTGACTCCTGACTCCTGACTCCTGACTCCTGACTCCTGACTCCTGACTCCTGACTCCTGACTCCTGACTCCTGACTCCTGACTCCTGACTCCTGACTCCTGACTCCTATGCCCTCACGGAAAGACTTTCTCAGCAACCCCTAGTTATAATAAGGTGATTTTAACCACTATTATCAAATAGCTAATTTCCGGGAACTGTCCACCATGCTAAGGAATAAGCTTGAGTTGGTTCGTTGACTTGTTGTTGAAACTGCACACGAATTTTATATTTACCATTAGCAGGCACAGGACAAAAAATATGCTCTACATTGTCAATTTCACTCACAGAAGCACAAGTAGAAATTTCCGTTTTTTGTCCATCTGCTGATACTAGAAATAAATCTAGATCATTTAAACCTTTATCTATAAAAGTTTCATCTTCATCATATAATTGATTTTGGTTTTTATCATTTAATTCTACTAATCGATCCCAAGTTAAGGTGACAGCAACAAAACTATTTTGTTTTAATGGTTTTTCTAAACTATATTCTAAGGCAGAATTAGCATTAATTTTGTTATAATCCCAACCAATAGCCGGAACAGGTGTGGTAGGTTGCCATTGACCAAACATAAATTGTTGATAGGCACGAAAGGCGTTTAAATGTCCAGCACCCATTTGATCATCTAAGGGAATTTTGGGATTTTTGTAAGCATCGGAAATAAACCAATCTCGATTTTGCTTATCAACTAAAGTCCTGGTCATTCCCAACCGCAAACCATCACCACTGTCTTGAATTTTTTCGGCTGAATTTAATAATACAGCTTTCATAACTTGATGATTTCTTGCATCAATAGTCCAATTTGGTTGTTTAATTCTTAACTGTCTATCGGCAAATTCTTGTAATAATGCAATGGTAGCTGTTAGGTGAGGAGCAGCAAAACTTGAACCTGTAGCGTTGTTTAATTTACCATCGGGATTAATTACAGGAATATTACTACCAGGAGCAACTAAACCGATGGATCTGCGTCCACCAATATTAAATTCTTTACCTGCGAGGCGATCGCCTACTCCTTGATTATTTCCTGCTAAATTAGAAACATGAACTTTATTAAAAATTCCCTCCCTAGCAGATGAAAAAGCCACGTTAATTGCGTTAAAATTATCTGTAGGAATGGGAATCCCACCTTTGCCTTGATTTCCGGCGATCGCATACACCACATTATGCACCCGACTTGACCAGTCAATACATAAAGTCAGCAAAGCTTGACCATCTAAAACCGCATTTGGTCGAGGATCACGGTACAAAGGTTCACCAAAACTAAAGTTAATAGCACGAACATCACCACCATTTTGTAATGCTATATGTTGAGTGGATAAACACTCTTCCGCTTGACCCATATTTCTGGTAGATCCCACCGCAGAAGAATATAATTTTGCGTCTGGTGCAACTCCTGTCCAAGCTTTATCTTTACTGATCATCACCGTAGCCACATTATAAGCATGAGGGTCTACACCAGAATTTGATTTAGCTGGTGTATTGCGTAAAAACACAGCTACAGGAGAAATAGCGCGATTTTTAGAGACTGCTTTATCTAACCCAAACATACCAGGACGACCGATTTCTACCTGACCGATCGCAATTTTGCGCCCAGTTAAATTGTATGGTGGTTGATGTAATTTAAGTGCATCAATACCATTACTGCCCAGAGAACTGCTCAACTTTACAAATGCCAATACAGGCACAGTTAAACAGGAAACAGCCAAACCGCAGATTATCCAGAATTTTTTCATAGTCATTAGTTATTAGTCCCTAGTACAGCACGGCGTAAATAAACCAACCATTCTCAATCGCTAAAAAGCTTACGACCTATTATTTTTGACTTTTGACTTTTGACTTTTGACTTCCGCGAAGCGGTACTAGTCCCCAATCACCAATCCCCAATCACCAATTTCCAAAAAATCCATATTTTGTTACAATGCCTACAGACAAGGACGATTAAGAACCCGCTAACCATGACCCAAAACCCATCTCAAAAGCCTATAGTTATCTCTCCATCTATCCTATCAGCAGATTTTAGTCGTCTGGGTGACGATATTCGTGCTGTAGACAAAGCGGGAGCAGATTGGATTCACGTTGATGTAATGGACGGACGTTTTGTACCTAATATTACAATTGGTCCTCTGGTTGTGGAGGCGATTCGTCCGATTACAACCAAACCTCTGGATGTCCATTTAATGATTGTGGAACCAGAAAAATATGTAGAAGGTTTTGCTAAAGCTGGTGCGGATATTATTTCTGTACACGCTGAACATAACGCTTCACCTCACTTACACCGGACTTTGGGACAAATCAAAGAACTCGGTAAACAAGCTGGTGTTGTGCTAAACCCCGGTACACCTTTAGAATTAATTGAATACGTACTGGAACTGTGTGATTTAGTGCTAATTATGAGCGTTAACCCCGGTTTCGGTGGACAAAGCTTTATTCCTAGCGTAGTTCCCAAAATTCGTAAACTGCGTCAAATGTGTGATGAACGCGGTTTAGATCCTTGGATCGAAGTTGACGGTGGACTCAAAGCCAATAACACCTGGCAAGTTTTGGAAGCCGGCGCTAATGCTATTGTAGCGGGTTCTGCTGTGTTTAACGCTCCTGATTATGCAGAAGCAATCAATAACATTCGTAACAGTAAGCCTCCTACTAAGGAATTAGCGGCTGTTTAATTGAATACTGTTAACTGAATATAGCGTTTCCCAGTCTCATGAGGTACACCCTAATTTATTCTCACTCAATTCCCAATTCCCAATTCCCAATTCTCAATTCCCAATTCCCTAAGATAAAAAACTCTGTACCTCACTAACTTGGTAAATGCTATTTTACTTAAATCCTCGATTTCTTTGGGAAGTCGGGGGTTTATTTTTTTGATGAAATCTGGATTTTAGATCCCCGACTTCTTTTTTAAACTTGT
Organism: Sphaerospermopsis sp. FACHB-1194; assembly: GCF_014696235.1. NCBI lineage: Bacteria > Bacillati > Cyanobacteriota > Cyanophyceae > Nostocales > Aphanizomenonaceae > Sphaerospermopsis > Sphaerospermopsis sp. FACHB-1194. The sequence continues at coordinate 2,966 of NZ_JACJPU010000042.1, forward strand.
CAATAATGAATAATGCCAGTATTTATTATGGGATAAGGGTTTTATTTAGTTTCTGTAAATTACTTGACAACTCAGTGATGGATACGTTACTATATTTTTCTTTTTATCACTCTTAAACTAAATGCGCTCTCGTCCCAAAACCATACCTGTAAACGCTCTGGGGCTGATTTTGTTATTCTTAAAGATTTGGCTAATTTCTCTTTAAATAATCTACATTTCTCTGGATTTTGTTTGTCCTCTAGACTGTACTTTGCCCAAAGGTAAACGTAATTTTTTCTCTCTAAAATTCTCCTTACTTGCGAACTACTTAACTTTATTCCTGTCTCTATTGCTAGATAGGGGTTGCTGAATAAACCTAAAACCTTGATATATCAAAGGTTAGAGGCTGATAAACACAGAAATTAGTGCAAGGGTTTTGAAGGGTATACCGGAAAAAGTGTGCATTTTTTGGGATTTCAAGAGATGGCAAAGAAATTTTCAAATCTTCTCCTGACTCCTGACTCCTGACTCCTGACTCCTATGCCCTCACGGAAAGACTTTCTCAGCAACCCCTAGATATGTCGCTAGTCTTGATGATGTCCATCTGCCAAATTCATATCCACATTCATCAGGGTTCGATAAAGTATGTCCACCAAGTTCCGATACTTGATCGGGCGTGGTTTTAGCTTACTCGATTTTCTTATAAACATACCGCATGGTAACAATTTTCCTGATACTAGGTGAGTAATGCTGAAACAGCAAATAAAGAACTTTAGAAAAGAACTTGAGAGTAGAGTTTTTTATGAACAAAAATACTATTTCTCGATTATGTGCTTATATCTTGATAGGGTTGATATCTTTAACAACTGTTATTAGTACAACTACCTCTGCATTACCTCCAGTAGTCAAAGCTTCCGCAGTTAACCAAACTCCTTTACCTAGTAGCAACTTAATTTGGCCGACTCAGGGGATAATTTCCCAAGGTTTCCGTAAACATCAACATGAAGGAATTGATATTGCGGGTGCTATGGGAACTCCTATTTATGCGGCTGCATCTGGTAAAGTGGTAAAAGCTGGTTGGGATGATTGGGGATTAGGTAATTTTATTGAAATTAAACACCCCGATGGTACTATGACAGTCTATGGTCACAATAATCGTTTGTTAGTTAGCAAAGGTCAAACGGTGACTCAAGGACAAATTATTGCAGAAATGGGATCAACAGGTAACAGTACAGCGCCTCATTTGCATTTTGAATTTTATCAAAATAGTCGATTAGCAATTGATCCTCTGAAACTTTTATCATCTTCCACCACTGCTAAACTACCCTTAGATAAACCAGTTTCACCTTCACAACCCGTTCCCATCAATGTTTCACCCGTAAAAGTTAATCACGAATGTACTGGAATTATAGTGATCACAGGTGAAACTGCAAAAGCTCGTATTCAAGTCTGTAACGAAAATGGTCAACTTTTTTATATTGGGCAATTAAAGCAAGATACGAGTCAAGCTGTCAAGATACTTGCTTGGAATGTTGGTGAAAATAAATATCGAGCAGATAACGGTTCTTTTTCTTACTTAGTTAGTCCAGAAAAAGTAGAAGTATGGCGCAATGGTAGTCAAATTCGTTCTGATAATTTTGATAATTTCCAGCAAGCTAGTAATTAGGGTTTGCTGAATAAACTTAAAACCTTGATAAATCAAGGGTTTCAGGTGGAAAATCAGGAAAAAAGTGCAAGGGTTTTGAAGGGTATACCGGAAAAAGTGTGCATTTTTTGGGATTTCAAGAGATGGCAAAGAAATTTTCAAATCTCCTCCTGACTCCTGACTCCTGACTCCTGACTCCTATGCCCTCACGGAAAGACTTTCTCAGCAACCCCTAATTAACTAGCAATTAAAAATACTGTTTAGTTCAGTATGTGATGATTACTTAAAAATACGGTACTGTGACAGTTGAAAGGCCGGAATAAGGTATTAACAACTCTGCTAAATTAGGAGTATAAAATACATCTAGATTAAATCTAGAAAAAAGCAAAGTCATTTTTTGCAATATCCCAATTATTTACATAAAGGAGCAGAAAATCATGGAATATATGGCTTATTCCTATATGTACATGGCTAATGAAGAGACTCCGGTTAATTTAGAATTGAATTTGCCCAAATTGCAGTTTAATTGGCAAAAATTACTCAAGTCTTCTGCTTGGTTAGCGTTAGCTGGTGTGAGTATTTTTGTTGCTTCCCTTGCTCCCCTTCAGCAAGCTTCCGCCGAATATGTCAGAACTAATGGTAGTTGTTTATTTATCCGTAGGGGTCCTAGCACCGCTAACTCATCTGTAGCTTGTGTACCTAATGGTACAAATATTGGCAATACTGGTAATGTGAGAAATGGTTTTGCTCAAATTACTTCTGGACGTTACCAAGGATATTATGTTGCGGAAAGATGGCTAGGTACTACTCCTGGTAGATATCGTCGTCATTCTGGGGTTGGTGTTGGTGGTCGAGTATTATTAAGACCAGGTGCTAGAGGTGAGCGTGTGAGAACTGTGCAAAGAGCTTTAGGGATCAGAGTTGATGGTGTTTATGGATCTAGCACTGCTAGTGCAGTTCGCAATTTTCAACGCCGAAATGGTTTGCTTGTAGATGGTATAGTTGGTCCTACTACTCGCAGGGCTTTGGGTATCAATTGATAATTGATAATTGATAATTGATAATTGATAATTTACCCAATTACCAATTACCAATTACCCATTACCAATTACTAATTCTCAAATAATTTTTCACAATTTGCAAAATGCGTTCTGCTGCATGGCCGTCACCAAAGGGGTTAATAGCATTAGCCATTGCTGTATAGGCTTCTGGGTTACTCAGTAACTCACTAGCAGCAGTAACAATACTTTCAGTTTCCGTTCCCACCAGTTTAGCTGTCCCTGCGGTGACAGCTTCTGGTCTTTCTGTGGTGTCTCTGAGAACTAACACGGGTTTACCAAGACTGGGAGCTTCTTCTTGTAAACCACCGGAGTCTGTTAATAAAAGGTGCGATCGCCCTATTGCTCCTACTAATTCACCATAATCTAATGGTTCTGTCAAAAAGATCCGGGGATGTTTACCCAATAATTGCTGTAAGGGTTCTCTCACAGTGGGGTTTTTGTGTAAAGGCAGTAATAAAGCGGTATCAGGAAATTTGTCTAAAATCTGTAAAAATGATTGGGCGATCGCTTGTAGTGGTTCACCCCAATTTTCCCGACGATGCACTGTAGCCAAAATTGTCCGATATTCACCCCAGTTTAAACCTGGTATCTCACAAGCTGGGTTGGTTGCAGCCACATTCAATAACGCATCAATTACTGTATTACCCGTTAAGTGAATTTCTCCTAAAACTCCTGAAGCTTGCAAGTTTTCCACAGCTAAGGAAGTAGGGGCAAAATGTAATTGAGTAATTTGGGAAATTAACCTTCTATTTGCTTCTTCTGGATAAGGATTAAATAAATCATCAGTTCTTAACCCCGCTTCCACATGACCCACGGGGATTTTTTGATAAAAAGCTGCCAAAGCAGCTGCAAAAGCAGTTGTTGTATCTCCTTGGACTATAACTAAATCTAAATTTAGTTCTTTAAATAAAGCTTCTAAACCTTGCAAACTCCTACAGGTAATATCATTGAGAGATTGTTTAGGCTGCATAATCTCTAAATTATGATCTTCCTTGAGGTTGAATAGCTGCATCACCTGTGCAACCATCTCCCGATGCTGTCCTGTAAGAATAACCTGTACTTTCACATCTGGAGAACTTTGGAAAACCTGAATTACTGGTGCTAGTTTAATCGCTTCAGGACGAGTACCTAAAATAATGCCAATTTTTTTAGTCATTAGTTATTAGTCATAAGTCATTAGTCATTAGATATTAGACATTAGACATGAGACTTTTGTCATTAGTTATTAGTTATTAGTTATTAGTTATTAGTTATTAGTTATTTTTACCCAATCACCAATCCCCAGTCACCAGTCACCAGTCCCCAGTCACCAGTCACCAGTCACCAGTCACCAGTCCCCAGTCCCCAGTCACCAGTCCCCAATCACCAGTCCCCAGTCACCAATCACCTGTTCCCTCAAACATGAAAAAACCCGGCTTAACCGGGCAGATGCACTGTTTGTCGAATTTAGCAATGTTATTTATTTGAGTTCGCAAGTTAAAGGACAAGCAGCATAAACCGTGGTTTGCACTTTTTCTGCTTCACCATGTAGCCAGCTTAACCATTTAACTTCCTTGGGATGAATGCCTTTAGCAGTTAGTACACCAGCCACGATCAAAACTGTCAAAACATTGAACATGATTAAACCACCTGCTACCAGCAACACAGCACTGACAGGCATTACAGATTGTAGGACTATCGACAACAGGCATCCGACCGTAGCCATTACTACAACTAATGGAAAACCGACAACCAACAAACATACTGCCAATGTGAAAGTCCAGATTAAAAAGCTTTTAATCATTAACAAGGAGTAGGTCTTCCCTTGATTAGAGCTTTGAGCCGAAACCATGACTTTTCCTCCCAAATACACAGCAAAGTTTAAATTTGAATTTCAGTTGTGCCTCGCTGTTGACGAGTTAACTGTTTTGATTCAGTGAAATCCAGTATATAGAAACTTATGGAAAAGATGAGCATTTCTTTACTAAACTTTACAGTTTATTTTTTGTAATTATGGATATCTCCTCAAATGCCCCTTTGTGTAGTCAGTCTTGCTTGAGCATATATCTTGAGGAATATAACCTTGTGGAGAGAATAGTCCAATCATGATCTCCGAAATTAATGACCTGCTTTACTTAACATTTCTTATCAAAATTAGGATTGCTTCTCATAATTCAAGAGACTGGGCTGAAAAAGTTATGCAGGACTGATGCAAAACAAAACGAAAGCAGGGGTAATCATGAATTACCCCTACGTAAGAATCAGGTTTTTAGTCCAATCTTGCCTAAGTCCTAAGTAGAAAGGCGTAAAAAACCGAAGTATGTAGGGGTTGCTGAGAAAGTCTTTCCGTGAGGGCATAGGAGTCAGGAGTCAGGAGTCAGGAGTCAGGAGAAGATTTGAAAATTTCTTTGCCATCTCTTGAAATCCCAAAAAATGCACACTTTTTCCGGTATACCCTTCAAAACCCTTGCACTAATTTCTGTGTTTATCAGCCTCTAACCTTTGATATATCAAGGTTTTAGGTTTATTCAGCAAACCCTATGTAACTAAAGGTAAAGTTGCCGCAAATCCTCTTCCCTGCTGCCTTCCATAGCTGACAAATTTCTCATCTGGGGGTAGAAAAATTAAGTATTTGTAATTTAAGGTAGAAAAATTGCGTAGCATTACAGAAATATTTATGTTTTAATACTGAAGGTTAACCTGTGTAAAACCAGGTTATATTGATGAAGATATATGACAGAATTACCATCTCGCAATCTACCACCCAAACCACCAGCACCACCAGCGCCACCGGTAGCAACATCTATGACACAACGTAATAATACACAAATGTTGCAGAATCCCAGAGTAGGTTCACCAGCTGGCAATGCACCACCACCAATGGCAGCACCAAGGGCAACAGTTCCGGCAACTTCTAAACCACCTGCGGGACTGACCCTAGCTCAAATTGTGCAAGAAGCTTTTGATCAAGGATATTCTGACGTTCACTTGGGGATAGGTGAAATACCCCGTTTCCGTAACCGAGGAGAAATTCAAGTAACGAACTATCCAGAAACGGATGATAGTTGACAGTTGATTGGGAAACATAAAATTGATTACCCAGTCACCAGTCCCCAGTCACCAGTCCCCAGTCCCCAGTCCCCAGTCCCCAAAAGCATAATGACCAAGCTAACCACAGACAAACTATCTCCACCCCAGTTGTTTAAAGGTATTGCTCTTTTTACACCAGGGGGAGATTTAATTTACTGTATTGACCCTAGTAAGCAAGGTCGATGGCATTTACATCTGTGTGGGGCTTTGCAGGAAATTCTGGATTTATCAGAGCCGCCGCATTTTTTAGTACCTTGTTATACGGCTACTATTGATCATTGGTTAAATCCACGGACACAACAAGTACAGACTTTTGCGGAAGCTTATCCGGCGGTGATGCGTCATCAGTCGGTGCTAAGGGCAATTTTTGGGACGGGGGATATAGTGTGGCAAACAGCACCTTGGCAAGAGGGTTTGTGCGATCGCATGGTGTTAGCTACTTATCGTTCTTCTTTTCCCCAACTCTGGGAAGATCATGATTTAATTGTGCGTTTAGATCGTGCAGATATACCATCCCGATATCAGCAAAATCATTTACATCCACAACAGGGAAAATTGAATGGTCAAGGTTATGTATTGCGTTTATTTGTGGCTGGACATAGTATGAATACTGAGCGCATTTTAGAAAATTTACACGATTTATTAGAGCGATCGCTTGGTTATCCTTACACCCTCAAGGTAATTGATGTTTTAACACATCCAGAGCAAGCAGAAATTGATCAGGTTTCGGCAACTCCTACACTCGTTAAGGTTTGGCCTCATCCAATTCGGCGTATAGTAGGAGATATAGATAATGTGGAAAAACTATTACAAATATTAGGAGCGAAGGATAATTGACAATTGACAATTGATAATTGACAATTGATAATTCGTAATTAACAAGCTGTGTATTCGTGTTTAAAATCAGCGTGATCAGTTCGTAAAACTATCATAAATATTATAATAAATATTATAACAAATATTATAATTAATATTATAATTAATATTATAATTAATATTATAATTAATAATAAAAATCAGCACTACTCTTACTACCTTCAAAGTTATGTATTTCACTTGGTTAGACAGCAATAGTTGGTTAATGGAAATTGGTGGACAGCGGATACTTTTAGATCCTTGGTTGGTGGACTCATTAACCTTTAATAATTTAGATTGGTTATTTAAAGGTTCTCGAACGCAAGATCGACAAATACCAGAAAATATAGATTTGATTTTGTTGTCTCAAGGTTTGGAGGATCATGCACATCCCCCCACTTTGAGAAAATTGGACAAGAATATTCAAGTTGTCGCGTCTCCCAATGCAACTAAAGTAGTAAAAGAATTGGGTTATAAAAATATAACCACTCTTGATCATGGTGAGATTTTCACTTTAAATAATCAAGTAGAAATTAAAGCTTTTCCCGGTTCTCAAATTGGACCAACTTTGTTAGAAAATGGTTATCTGATCACAGAGTTAGCAAGTGGTGGAAAATTGTATTACGAACCGCATGGAAATCACTCAACACAACTCCAGCAGTTTGCACCAGTAGATGTGGTAATTACACCAATTATTGATTTAAGTTTACCTTTGGGACTACCAATAATTAAAGGAATGAATAGTGCTTTAGAAGTTGCTAAATGGTTACAACCGCGAATTATTCTTCCTACTGCTGCTGGTGGAGATGTTCAATTTGAGGGTGTATTAAACAACTTTTTGCAAGCAAAGGGAAGTGTTGAAGAATTTCAGGGATTATTAGAAAAAAACAATTTAGCTACGCGAGTTATTGCAGCTAAACCTGGTGAACAGGTAACATTTTAGGAAGTAGGTGACTGGTGACTGGTGATTGGGAAAAAGATAAATAACGCAATTACCAATTACCAATTACCAATTACCAATTACCAATTACCAATGATAAATGGATTGGATTACTTTATTGCGATCGCTACAATCTGATTTTATTAAAAGATTAAATTCTGGTTGTTTACTGCACTGTGAAACACCAGGAAATCATAGTGAATTAACTATTATTTCAGGAGAAAGATTAAAAACATTAAGAAATTTTTGCTGGTTAATGGCCGAAAAATATAAACGTACTTCCCCAGTTCGTAACGTTTTTATTAGTAATCTTAAAGGTAAATTAGGTGAAGAAGTTGTTAAAGAACGTTTAGCAGATTTAATTACAGAAGTTGATTATGAAAAACGCATGGGAGGAGATGGAAGACATGATTTTACACTAACTAAAAATCCGGAAATTCGTATACAAGTTAAATCTCGTCATGGTACAATTGAGCAGGTAAGATGGTCAGTGAGCACAGAGGAAGTTGAAAAAAATACAGTTATTGTTTGTATTTTAATTAAACAAGAAGTTAATGAAGCACAATCAGAATATCATTTATTTTTAGCAGGATTTTTACCTACAACAATGATTAAATTAAAAACTGGTAAAATTTCCTTTGGTATCCATCAATTATTATACGGTGGAGGTTTATTATCTTATTTAGAAAATTTCCCCACTGCTATAGATAATGATCATATAGATTCACAAAATCCGCAGATTTTCTATGAACAGAAAAAAATAATCAAAGAAATTGAATCACAGGATGATTTTCTTGACAATAATGATGATATTATTGATTATAAACATCGAGGTAATATTCGTTATGAATTAGGGGAGTATGAAGGAGCAATTGAAGATTATAATCAGGCAATTAAGATAAATGCTAATGATCAAGATATTTATTATGATCGTGGTAATGCTCATTTTGATTTAGGCAACTATGAAGCAGCAATCAATGATTTTAGTAAAGTGATCAAAATTAAACCTAATTATACAGATGCTTATTATCATCGAGGAAATGCCAGATTAATTATAGGAGATAAACAGGGAGCAATTGAGGATTTCCAGAAAGCAGCGGATTTGTATTGGCAAAATGGAAAAATAGAAGAACATAAAGATACTCAAGCAATGATTTTAGATTTAGAAATTGAAGAATCCTTAGATATTTTAAATTTTTAAAGAATGTCAGGAGTCAGGAGTCAGAATATTTGTAATCATGTTAAGAAACCTGGTTTCTGCGTGTTATATTTGTAATATTCTTGTTAATGACCCAGGTGTGTGAATATGATTTTCAATTTTAAAAAAAGTAGTGCTTTGTTAGCTTTATTTATCCTAGTTAGTAGCAGCTATTTTCATGATGTTGCTCAAGCATCGGTAAAAAATCAGCCGCAGGTAATAGCAAAACAGCAGGTTAATAGTAAAACTGCTCAACCCCATCCAGTTTTTAAGTCAATTTTGCCCAAATTAAAGAAAAATACGAAAATTACAATTTTATTACCTAACTATATTCCTGGTTTAGAAGGAGAAAACCCACTTTACGCAATTATCGAAACAGCTAACAAAAATAAGTATGATATTTTATTAGGATTTAGCCCTGATTGTACTGGAGGTACAGCGTGCCGTCTTGGTATGATTAGTGCGGAAGCTATTAATAGTAAAACCCCTAGACTGACTGGTAAAGCGGTATCTTTAGCTAAAGGTACAACTGCTTATTTTGTAGATGCTAAATGTGGTGCTAATTGTTCTGATTCTACCTTAACCTGGCGACAAAAGGGAGTACAGTACACTATTGGCATAAAAGCAGGTAAGCAGAAAGATTTGGTAGAAATGGCTAAGTCTGTGATTACACCATAGTTAATTTTGAATTTTCCAAGTATGGGAAAAACCTCTCTCTCACCCTCTCCTACAAGGAGAGTGAACAAGAATAACTGTTATTAATAGAAAAAGAGAAATTAAAGCCTCTCCCCCACTGGGGGAGAGGTTTGGAGAGGGGTCAGATTATTTTCGTTGAACTCCCATTTGTTTAATTTTCCATTTTTTGTTGCCAAGCTGCATAAAATTTAGGATAACTCAGATTTTGGGCAAAGTTCCAGAAAAGTTGATAAATGTTATAGTCAAAACTATCATAAGACCTTTCATAAACATCTTTTGGTAAATATTTCTGCAAATTGGTAATTACCATTGTCATTTGTTCAATTTCTGTAATTTTATCTAAGCTTCCAGCCGCCATATACTTGGTATATTCATCATCAGAATTGCCGATTAAATCAACCAAAGCCTGGATAGCATATTCATTGCCATTTCCTATTTCTCCTAAGCTTCCAGCCGCCATATACTTGGTATATTCATCATCAGAATTGCCGATTAAATCAACCAAAGCCTGGATAGCATATTCATTGCCATTTCCTATTTCTCCTAAGCTTTCAGCCGCCATATACTTGGTATATTCATCATCAGAATTGCCGATTAAATCAACCAAAGCCTGGATAGCATATTCATTGCCATTTCCTATTTCTCCTAAGCTTTCAGCCGCCATATACTTGGTATATTCATCATCAGAATTGCCGATTAAATCAACCAAAGCCTGGATAGCATATTCATTGCCATTTCCTATTTCTCCTAAGCTTTCAGCCGCCATATACTTGGTATATTCATCATCAGAATTGCGGATTAAATCAACCAAAGCCTGGATAGCATATTCATTGCCATTTCCTATTTCTCCTAAGCTTTCAGCCGCCATATACTTGGTATCTTCATCATCAGAATTGCGGATTAAATCAACCAAAGCCTGGATAGCATATTCATTGCCATTTCCTATTTCTCCTAAGCTTTCAGCCGCCATATACTTGGTATCTTCATCATCAGAATTGCGGATTAAATCAACCAAAGCCTGGATAGCATATTCATTGCCATTTCCTATTTCTCCTAAGCTTTCAGCCGCCCTTCTCTTGGTATCTTCATCATCAGAATTGCGGATTAAATCAACCAAAGCCTGGATAGCATCTTTATTGCCATTATCTATTTCTCCTAAGCTATCAGCCGCCCTTATCTTGGTATCTTCATCATCAGAATTGCGGATTAAATCAACCAAAGCCTGGATAGCATCTTTATTGCCATTTCCTATTTTGACTAAGCTATCAGCCGCCCTTATCTTGGTATCTTCATCATCAGAATTGCGGATTAAATCAACCAAAGCCTGGATAGCATCTTTATTGCCATTTCCTATTTTGACTAAGCTATCAGCCGCCCTTCTCTTGGTATATTCATCATCAGAATTGCGGATTAAATCAACCAAAGCCTGGATAGCATCTTTATTGCCATTATCTATTTCTCCTAAGCTATCAGCCGCCCTTATCTTGGTATATTCATCATCAGAATTGCCGATTAAATCAACCAAAGCCTGGATAGCATCTTTATTGCCATTTCCTATTTCTCCTAAGCTTTCAGCCGCCCTTATCTTGGTATATTCATCATCAGAATTGCCGATTAAATCAACCAAAGCCTGGATAGCATCTTTATTGCCATTATCTATTTTGACTAAGCTATCAGCCGCCGTTATCTTGGTATATTTATCATCAGAATTGCCGATTAAATCAACCAAAGCCTGGATAGCATCTTTATTGCCATTTCCTATTTCTCCTAAGCTATCAGCCGCCCTTCTCTTGGTATATTCATCATCAGAATTGCCGATTAAATCAACCAAAGCCTGGATAGCATATTCATTGCCATTTCCTATTTCTCCTAAGCTTTCAGCCGCCCTTCTCTTGGTATCTTCATCATCAGAATTGCGGATTAAATCAACCAAAGCCTGGATAGCATCTTTATTGCCATTATCTATTTCTCCTAAGCTATCAGCCGCCCTTATCTTGGTATCTTCATCATCAGAATTGCGGATTAAATCAACCAAAGCCTGGATAGCATCTTTATTGCCATTTCCTATTTTGACTAAGCTATCAGCCGCCCTTATCTTGGTATCTTCATCATCAGAATTGCGGATTAAATCAACCAAAGCCTGGATAGCATCTTTATTGCCATTTCCTATTTTGACTAAGCTATCAGCCGCCCTTCTCTTGGTATATTCATCATCAGAATTGCGGATTAAATCAACCAAAGCCTGGATAGCATCTTTATTGCCATTATCTATTTCTCCTAAGCTATCAGCCGCCCTTATCTTGGTATATTCATCATCAGAATTGCCGATTAAATCAACCAAAGCCTGGATAGCATCTTTATTGCCATTTCCTATTTTTCCTAAGCTTTCAGCCGCCGTTATCTTGGTATCTTCATCATCAGAATTGCCGATTAAATCAACCAAAGCCTGGATAGCATCTTTATTGCCATTTCCTATTTCTCCTAAGCTATCAGCCGCCCTTCTCTTGGTATCTTCATCATCAGAATTGCCGATTAAATCAACCAAAGCCTGGATAGCTTGTTGATGATTTGTTTCTGGGATAACTTTTGTAGCTGCGGTTGCTAATGTGTCAGTGAATCTTACCCAATTTTGTTGATCTTTGTCAAAATAACCAAAGCCATAGCGAATAAGTTTTTCTACAATTTGATCTGATAACTGACATTCTTTAAATTGATCAATTCCCGCAGCAGCTAATAAGAAAGCACGATATTGATAAAATTCACCACATCCATCCTGAAAACTGCATAAAGCTTGAATAAATGCTTCTTTTTGTTCCTCATTTACATCATCTCTTCCCAACCACAATAAAATTACTTCTTTCCACTGGGGTTGAAAAATCCGATATGTACCTTGACTGGGATTTTCAGCATTATGATGGAAAAAATATGTCCAATTATCAACAGCTAAAGCTGCAAAATATTCCTCAAAGGTAGCATGATAAAAAGCATAAACCTTTTGAGTTGGTGATTCTGCGGCTATACCCACATGATTTAACCAACCCAGTTTTAAAGCCGGATAAAACAGGGAATTTTCATCATCAGGATCTCCCAATTCTTTAATAATAAAATCCTCACGCAAGCGAAACCGCGAACCACCCGCATCTATATCTCGTCGTGCTAATTTACCTAAACCTGTATTTAATTCTCGTTGTTGTTGTTTTTTAGTAGGAAATTGATTGATTTTCCAGTTATAAATATAATTGACAAACTGTTGATATAGTCCCGCTTTGGTTTCTGGTAAATTTCCTTCTTCCCGTTGCCAAATACTACACAACAGCGTCAACCGCAAAGGATTTTGAATCAAATCTTGCAACCGTGCTTTTTCTGTTTTACCTAATTCTTTTTTTAACCTTTCGCCTTTTTCACTTTCTTCTTTATTGCCAAACCAATTATTAATAAACTGATGCACTTGTGAGGGATAATCAAAATCAAGTAAGCGATAGGTTTCAAAATCCGATAGTGCATTAACATCAGCTTGCCACACATTCAACCGACAAGTTAACACCACCCGCGTTGTCTGCTGTATCGATCCTTTTAACTGCTGGGCGATAGTTTCTAAAGGTTGGTGAAACTGAGTCCCCACAGACATTTCATCAGCACCATCCAACAGCAACCACACCCGTCCCTGTGCCATTTGCTGCTGGAAATCTGCTTGTGTTTCAGGAGTCAATTCTGTAGCTGAAACAGCCTGTTTTAACCAAATTTCACAAATATATTGTTGTAAATTTATTTCATTACCATTTCGTCCCAAATCTGCCAAAGAAATCCAAATTGGTAAACCTAAATTTTGATCTAAAATCCAAAATGCAATAGTTTGTAGCAGCGTGGTTTTCCCAGCACCTGGTTCACCTATTAATGCTACTTGTCTTCCTTTGGTTTTACCTTCTCCCTTTTCTAAAATTTGACTTAAAAAAGCCCCATGTTCAAATTTTTGTTCTTGTTCATAGTTTGGTTCATATAACTGTGTTCCTGCGTCTGGTGGAAAGTCACCTTTATCTCGTTTTTCTACTTGCTTACGCTGCACCAATGCTAAGGGTACATAAATCTGTTCTCGTTTTTTTTTCGTGTCTTCATCTTGGTGCAACAGTTGATTGCTGGTTGCTTGCTTTGGCAACATTCCACGGCAGATATCTGGCCAGTTTATGGAACTGTCTCGTTTTTTTTCTGGTGGAACTGGGGGAGTATCTTCCGGGGGTGTGGTGTCAATTAAATCATCTAGGTTTAAGTTTAAAGCTTTAGCTATGGCTTCAGCGTATGGTCTATCAACATCCTTTCTAGCAAAAAACCGTTTTACCGTGGCTTCTGAAACATTAGATGCTGTAGCAATATCTGGGTATGTCCAAAGTTTACCTTCATGGTTTGTTTTACTAGCCTTAGCCTGTATAAGCTGCTTTTTCCCCTCCTCATTGACTCGAACAGTATCACGGTTGCGTTTTGGACTCATATTTAAAAATTAATATCTGTGATTAATATATTGAGTTGATTATAGCTTTAAATAACATCTTGATTGACAGATCATTTAAGGTCATTTAAGGTGTAGTTGAAAATTTAATTTTTATAAATAGGGCGGGCAAGATGACCACCCCACAAGAGTTTGAGGTAACTAGATATGTAAATTAGATGTCATTTAGTTAACTGAACTCAACTGTGCTTAATTGCACCGAAAGCACTTGATAGTTTGGGAACAACAAAAACAAATCACAGGAGTTCCTAAATGTCCTTACTCAATAATCAAGAAAACCATTTAGTTGTAAATAACTTACCATTTTCTACTCCCTTAGAAACCAAATCTGATCACATTATTGAAGTAGCAACCCAGCAACCAGGAGACATTTACAAAGTTGTGTCTGAGCATCCTCATAGTCCAGTAGCCTGGGGTTTTGCTACAGCTATAGTAATAGTAGCAATAGGAGGGGTAATCAAGGTATGGAAATCTGACCCACAAGAATTGAAATATCTGGGTGAATGTATATCAACGGTTATCCACGCTGTAGCTGACTTTGTACAAGTTCTCAAATCTCAAAACAAGGAAGATCATCAGGAAGAGAACAAGGGTGATCAGAACAAAGATAACAAGTAATAATATTGTGGGATGGGCTTCTAGCCCGTCCGGTTTCGCGGTTGGGTTGACACTGAAACAAATCCCCGACTTATTGACTAAATCGGGGATCTAGATTTACAAAACTTAATATCCGCCTTCTTCTTCGTATTCCACCTGTCTTTCCTTCACCTTCTTAGGAATATTCACGGGTTTGGGTGCATCATCCCAAGCATCACCTTCTACATCATCATAATCATCATATTCATCAGCGTAGGTTTTGCTGTAGGGTTGAGGTGCTGGTTTTTTAGGTGCTGGTGCTTGATATCTATCGCTACTCGTTGCTTCACTCCAGTTATCTTCCTCTTCCTCTTCGTAGCGTATGGATTCGTAAGCGCGGGCTTCCATTACCCGACGTTGTGGACGTTCTTCTTCTATATAATCTTCCGTCCATTCTTCCTCTTCCCGTGCTACAGGTTCAGGAGTGCGAACTTTTGGCCGGGGTGGTTCTAATGGTACTCCGCTAGGTAACTGGTTTGCTGGAGAAACTGCGCGGGGTGCAGAATAACCATATTCTTCTTCTGCATCTCTTTCCCAAGGCGCTCTACCAATACCCAACCGTTCTAAAACACCGACTGTTAACTGGTTTACCCGTTCTTCCGCACCTTCAAATACAATTAGTCTACTCGGTCCAGTGCTGACAACTTCATCTATGGATATTTCGTAGGTACTCAAAAACTGGTCAGGTATTTGGGGTACTCCCAAGGAGGCGATGACGATAGAGTAAATTTTACCACTTTCGCCATTGAATTTAAAGCCCCTAACTCTGCCTAATACTTCCCCTGTTTCAGTGATCACTTCCCAGTTCATCAAGTTACTGAGAGCTTCCACCTCAACATCTTCGATCACATCTTCGTTATCAACCAAGATCACATCACCGATTTGGTTGATACTGCTAAGATACATTTGGCGAGGCAGTCCAGAGATAGAGATCAGGCTGTCTCGCAACCCAAGCGCCACAACCTCTCTTTGATCAATGTCTACCCAAAGTTGACTCACGATACCGAGCCTTTTGCCATTATCGCGGGTAATTACTTGGGTGTTTAATATATCGGAACGTCTAATTATTTGTTCGGAGGTCATTCTATAGGTCGTCCTGTTATCTTAGCGTGCCGTAGGCAATCTGTAATCCGGTTTGTATATAAACTATTTTTAACAGAAAATCAAGGTAATTGGTGATTGGTCATGGGTAATTGGTCATGGGTAATTGGTCATGGGTAATTGGTCAGAATATTATTCTACTCTTGCCTTTTGCCTTTTGCTTATCACCTTGAGGTTGAGTTACGCCAATTGTACGTTCAATTGTACGTTCGGCTGATTTTATCATCGGAAGGCGCAAACTGACAACAATAAACTATGCCTGTTGGGCTTGTTGTTTAATCATTCTAGCTAATCTTTCCACGTTTGCCCCATCCAAAAATATATCTACTTCATCAATACCTTACCTTAGCCAAAACGCTGAAACCCTATTGATATCGTCACGATTTCATTGGGTTTCAGACCTATATTTGGAAAATTGGCATAGGTAAGCTGTTGTGCATTTAATTTGTATAAGTGGAACAGGCAAGATGCCTGTTCCACAAAAGTTCAGAATATTAGGATTATACAATTTAGCTGTGTAACAGCTTATTGCTTCATCAAATGAGATTTTTTCAGACAGTCATACCCAGAGCAACAGTATCCTCCTGTAGTCACGTCTATGTTAAGCTAGGTGGTTATAATAAGTTTAAATGCTCAAATTGCGAAGATTATCCTCAATCAGCGACGCTAACGCAGGGAGCTAATCAATCATGTATCAAATAGATCCACCATTATCTCCTCAAGAAGCATTGCCTACAATGTATGATTTACCCAGTGAAAATCAGGAGGAACGGGGATTGCCGGATGAATTTCACCTATTACAACCTGAATTATTACGCCTTACGTTTCGCCCACCTACCTATACTGAAGATAATATATTTACAGGCAGTGATTTAAACTTATATTATGATCCTCTCCATCCCCAATGGTATAAACGCCCTGATTGGTTTGCGGTGTTGGGGGTGTCTCGATTTTATCAACAAACAGAACTCAGATTAAGTTACGTTACTTGGCAGGAGGGAGTAAATCCTTTTGTGGCTATAGAATTGATCTCACCAGGTACGGAAGCGGAAGATTTAGGTAGAAGTTTAAGGGAAGTTAATCAACCGCCTAATAAATGGTCAGTTTATGAACAAATCCTGAGAATCCCCTATTATTTTGTTTATAACCGTTATACAGATGAGTTTAATTGTTTTGGGTTGGTAATGAGTCGTTATCAGCCTTTGTCAATAAATGGACTAGGGGTATGGTTAGAAGAAGCAGAATTGGGTTTAGGATTATGGCATGGAGAATATCAAGGATTAACTAGATCGTGGCTACGTTGGTATGATCGAGATAATAATTGGTTGCCTACACCTGTAGAACAAGAAAAGCAACGTGCTGAACAGGAAAAGCAGCGTGCAGATTTAGCCGAAGCAGAATTAGCTAAATTAAGACAGTTATTAGCAGAAAAGGGAGTTAATTTGTAGTATTTCCATAAATGGTGAACTCGCACTAATGAATAATCAAAATATCTCTGGTCATTTCTAAAAAATCATAGGTCAAAAACAATTCGATTATTTGAGTAATATTTTGTAGAAAAAGCTGTTCAATTTGTTTGTTACTGATATTACCTGTCGTTATTAGTATTATACAGAATTTTTCCGTATAACACCCTGCGGCAAGCGATCACCCCAACTCAACACCAAAATATCACAATATTATTTACTCTAATGATTTCTTATACAGCGATCACTTAATAATTATAGATTGGCGATTCCCGCAGAGCGATAGTTCCCTCCGAGACGCTTTGCGAACGCGATCGCTCTTTTCTTCGTATGTATCGTATATTAAGTATTAGAACCTAGATAAAATTCCTAAACTTCTAAAATTCATGTAATTGCTACAAGGATTTAACTGTGATTACAAATGCTAGTAGCCTTACCCTTAGCAATCTCCGTCAAACCTTTGGCTTGAGACTCAATTCTAGCGATCGCTTTTTTGATGAATGGTTAAATAATGCGCCGACTCTAACCGAAGCGGAACTACAAGGACTAGATCGCCTCACTCGTAACTATACCTATCTCAGTCAAGAGGAAGCACCACTCGAAGAAATTGTTAAGCTTGTCGTGGTATCGCCATTGCTAGATTTGGCTGGTTTCTATCAATCTCCTTTTTTGGTAAAAGCAGAAGTAAGCACCAATATCGAAGTTGCTGACGAAGCTAATGCTATGGTGGTTCAAGGCAGAATTGATATTTTGGTAATCCAAGATAGTTTTTGGATTTTGGTAATCGAATCAAAACCTGCAAGGCTAGACGTTACCGCAGGAATTCCTCAAGCACTCACCTACTTGTTGAGCGCTCCTAATTTGCAGTCAAGTTGTTATGGAATGGTGACAAATGGCAGAGAAGTATTGTTTTTGAAATGCGATCGCAGCCAAGATGCCCCTCAATATACGCGATCGCATACTTATCGGTTACTTGAAAATACATCAGAACGTATACAAGTTTTGCAGGGACTTAAACAAATTGGGACTTATATTGGCGATTTAAGGCGTTAGGCGATCACCTTTATCAATCATTCCCACCTCACATGACTGATGTAGATAAATAACTATATTTGACTATATTTTTGTTATTCAAACCCAATACTGCTTGCCGTGCTTGCTCAATGCTGAGAGTATGTTTGCGAGAAATATAGAAAATATCCGTTAGCGTTGTTGCTGTCACATAGCCAACAACTTGACCACTATCAATCGCTTGAAACAGCAGTTCTGCATCTTGGGAAAATGGCTCTCGTTGCAATAGAAAATCTAGGACAATATTGGTATCAACTAAAACTCTCATTAAAGATACTTCTCCGCTCCTCGCTCTTCTAACATTGCAGCTACTTGCTCATCAGTTGGGGCAGGTTGATCTGTTTTCAATAAGCCCCGCATCCGTATCTGATCCTTGATTTTAGTAAATAGGCGATCGCAATAAGGGGAAGATTGACGAACTATATCGGCATTAAGACGTTTTAAAATTTCTAAAGCATGGTGAGGTGGACGACGAGTTTTTTTATCATATTTACCATGTTTAGAATGACGAGTTGCTGACTCTAACCATACTAATAAAGTTTTAGGAGAAACCTGTTCTATATTTTGGTAATTTCTCATTCCTCTTGTGATTTTTTCTTCTTTAAATCCTTCACCATAGAAGTTTCTTAAAGCATCAATATCAGCAACAAACCAAGATTCCATTGCTTGAACCATAAAGTGACATTGATCATCATCATAATCCAGGTTATCACCTCTAATCCAGGATTGATCCTCTTTTCTATTTCTCAAATGTTCCCAAGAATTTTGATCAGGAGATATTGGAGATTCGGAATCAATTAATAAAATATTGAAAGATTCAGGATTAGATTCTAAGGACAATTTAAAATTTTCATAAGCATCTGCACGAGAACCGCACATGACTATCCTAAACTCTATTTTTTGTTCTTTAGCGAGATCAACTAATTCTTGAAAAAGTTGACTAAATCCTTCACGGAGACTGCTTGTAGTTTCCTTACCTGCAATAATTTTACTTCTAAAACCTGGACGTTGCATTGGTAAAAGTTCGTCATCATCATTTGCATTTCCAGCACCCTCAATATAAATATGAATACTCACCATCTATTTCCACCAATTTCCCCTATTCTCCAAAGATCACCAAGAGTATATTTTTCCAACCATTTTTTTAATTTTTCTGGTTGAAGTCTCCTTAAATGAGTTCCTGTATTATCTCTTTCACAAACTACTACAGATTCAGGATATTCACTCAACGCAGAAACCAAAGCATCAGAATGAGTTGTGATAATTAATTGAGTTCTCTGAGATGCTTCAATTAACAATTCTGCAATTGTTGGTAAAATATCTGGATGTAAACCTAATTCTGGTTCTTCAATACAAATTAGTGGTGGTGGAGTAGGATCTAAAAGTAACGCCATTAAAAACAAATATCGCAATGTTCCATCAGATAACCTAGTAGCTGGAATTGGTTGAATTAACCCTTTTTCCCGAATAAATATTTGTACAGTACCGCCATATATTCTCACATCTAATTCTTCCGCTTCTTCATAAAATTTTTCTAGATATTCAATAATTTTTCTACTACCTAATCTATATTTTAAATCATTTAAAAACAAACCTAAATTACTACCATCTTCCAATAAAGGATGTTGAGGCAAATCAGCTTTTTGAGCATTTCTTGGTTCTGAATATCTCCCAATTTGCCAATGACGATATAAACCTATCTGAGAAAATTCTGTACTCAGATAAGAAAGTTCAGGATATAAGTCAGGATCTTTTCTTTGAGATAAAACTGACTGATCTAAAATTAAATCTTCTCTGCGGAGATTTCTTCTAAACTCCTTACCATCATCTGTAATTGTGTTAATATTTAAAACAGGCCGACCATTTTGATAACGATAATAAAAATATACATCTTGTCGTCCTTCATAGACTTGTGCATTTTCTATAGCTTCATCTACTAATTCTAATCTTTGTCCTACTTCTGTTATGCTTAATTTATAATGTAGATTATTTTCATGTCTTTCTGGATAATTTAATATAACGTCTATATTAGCTATAGAATTACTTTTTTCACCTTTCCATAAAAATTCATTAATACCTCCACCTTGACGAAATGGTGCTGGTAAATCTGTGGGTGTTGCTTTTAAAATACCAAAAGCTTCAATAAAATTAGATTTACCAGAAGCATTGGGTCCAATTAACACATTTAGCGGTTGTAGTTCTATTTCTTCCCCCATACTTCCATAGGAAAGAAAGTTTTGTAATTTGATTTTATGAATAAATCTTTTACCTTCCATTTACTTCTCCTAATATTAAATAAAACTATATTTTTGCTAATATTTTGGGTCACTTTACTCTAATGTAGCTATCCATTTCCTGATAGTGAATAAACAATTATTGATCTTTTGCGATCGCTTGATGGTAGTTTAAATATCTGCTCTTTAAGTTCTTGTAACAACATAGATAGCTCCCATACTTGAATGGTTGTCTAATATATGTTGTCTATTCAACATATTATAAACAATCTCGGTTTATCAGTCTAATTTGAGCGATCGCACTTTATCAATCTAAGCAATAAGCGATCGCCCCCGACTCAAAACCAAAATATCACAATATTATCCGTTCCCATGATTTGTTATGGAGCAAATCGCCTAATCCTCGGTAACTATTTTATCCTAAGTAAACATGGCTTACAGCACTTTATCTGCCAGCCTTTAAAACTTGTTCGGCTGTCAGTTTGAGATTTGGGAATGTCAGCGAAGTAATGGGTTGATTGCCTCGAATCTGCTGAATTTCATACTCTCCTTTCACTAACGTACAAATGGAAAGGGTTGGTTGTTTCGGTTTCCCAATATGTCGAGTCCCGCCCAGACCTGCATAATCCGCAATCCAATATTCAGGAATACCTAAAATTGCGTAGTCTTCGACTTTACGCGCATAGTCGTTTTGCCAGTTGCTACTAACTACTTCCATCACAAATTTAATCGAACTGCCCAGGGTGATGATTGATTGGTCATTCCAAAGTAGTTCTTTCGCAAGTTCATTGCGATCAATAACCATAACATCAGGTCGAAATGCTGTCATACCCAAGTTAGAAGGACGTAGTAATCCTCGCTGAAGGACAAACCAATTTAAACCTATTGCATCAATTTGGGCGCAGATTTTTGTGGTGGTAAAAGCTGAAACTTCTTCATGGTAGCCTGTTGGTTCCAAATCAAATACCTCTCCATCAATCAATTCGTAGCGGTTACTGTCACCATAACGGACGATAAAATCACCAAAACTTAGTAACTGCTGTTGTATTGGTATTCCGGTTGCAATGGTCATAGGTCAACTTAGCCCCATCAATATCATCACTCTAGCATTTTCGCTAAATCCATCTACTCCGATTTCTTAACCTTTGCGATCGCTTCACAATTACTTGTGTTTGGCGATCGCTATTACTGTGAGTCATGATTTTTAGTTAATAGACATCAAATTCTCAAAAGGATGACGATTTTTCCAGCGGTAAGTATTAAAGTACCGAAAATCAACAGATAGAATCCGCCCATGCCCCAAATGTTCGGCAAGAATAATCAATGAAGCGTCCGCTAAATCCATTGGCAGAGAACTATATTGATTCATCAATTCACTGATTCTTTTCCCATCTTGAACCTTGAGATCAAAAACCTCAAAAGCACCAATTTCTAAGCTATGAATAAACGTCTGTTGAGCATTTGTGCCTTGGCTGATTTTGCAATGACTCAATTATGGCACTTACTAAGGCAAGGCGATCGCTTGATGGTAGTTTAAATATCTGCTCTTTAAGTTCTTGTAACAACATAGATAGCTCCCATACTTGAATGGTTGTCTAATATATGTTGTCTATTCAACATATTATAAACAATCTCGGTTTATCAGTCTAATTTGAGCGATCGGCGATCGCACCTAACCCTATAGCTAAAAATTGACGTACTTGATAAAGTTGAGCTTTACTATTGTAATTTTGGATATGCTCTAAAAGCAGTATTGAATGTTTTCCTAACACTGAATTACAATCATTTTACTCATTTGGGAAATGCGATCACATTGCTCTATGTTTCTGAATATTCACCGACTAAATATTTGACATAGTACCTCACGCAGCAAGGGTTCAGCAAATTCAACTACAAATCCTTCATCATCATTAGACATAACATATTCACCTATGCGATTGTGAGCAGTACAACATCTTACACGATATATACAATAGGCTGAAAAATTAATCACTAAATCATCATAGGTATTTTCTGATATGCCTTTGATAGATTTACCTCTAGAATTACTTCGGGTAAATCCTCCCCTGTTCATCAAATCTACAAATGGAATCATCTTATCAGGATCAATTTTGTAAGGATTTCCGTCTTTCCCATAATCAAAAAAAATCTCTAATCCCTTAGCTAGATAATTTGAAGATTTGATTCTGTTGAGGCAGTTCGCTATTTTATCAACATCTAGCTTACCTTCTTTATCCTTATCTTTTAGTAAAATTTTTAACCTATCCAATTCCTTAGTATTGCTATATTGATTGAGTAATTGTCCTATTCCTTGTAAATCATCATTTAAACTTTTTATTTTCTCAACTAGTTTCCAGTCGAAAATCAGTTCTAGAAGATGATAAAGCTTCAAAAATCTTTCAAAAGCATAGGGTTGGACTACCGAACGAATGCAACTTTCTTTATGATAGTCAGTTGGAAGTTCAATTCTAGGTCTAGCAATCAATTTAGAAGGCTGAAAATGATATGCTTCCTGTAAGCTAGATTCACCATTTGAATGAAAAAATCCTCCCCAAATAGGTGCAGAATCCATATATTTATTTTTATAATCGTCATATTCACATACATCAATCACTAAGTAGTTTTTAGTAAATTTGTAGGGAAGTCCAACCTCAAACGTATGTTTATCAACTTCATGAATATAAGCAATATACCTTGCGTCTGTTAGACTTGCAATATTTATATCAGTAAGAGATTTACATATACAGAGAAAACCCAAAAGATTATCATGCTCATTACAAACTTCAATGTCTACATCACCTTCGTAAGAAAATGATACTGCATCTACTTGTATCGGTATCATCCCGTTCAAAGTACAAATACCATCATGCTCAGAGAAGTGAGTTATATCATAGCGAAGCTCGCTATCATCAAGTTCTTTTAAATCATCATAGTTCATAGTTATTCTGCTGCTGTTATCCAACAATTAAGAAAAGGTACTTTTCCTGCCTCACGAAAGTATTCTTTGAATCCATTTGTCAGAAGTTTCCTTTTTGCAAAGCCCAGACTTACCTTACGCGGATTAAATCCACTTTCTAACTCCTGTAATTTTTCTAACGCGAGAGGATCATCATTCTCTTTTGTATCTCTAAGTAATTTTAGGAGAGTATCTAAAGCCTTTTGTACTCGCTCTGAATTATTGCTAGAAACAAGCGCAAGGGCAGCAAAAAAAGAGTTCATAACACTTTCTTCTCCAAACCATTTTATACCATTTGGTATTTCCTTATCAGCATTTCCTATATATATTCGAGATACTTCAACATCTAAATCAGCATAAATTTTTAGATAATTTTTGAAAGCATCAAATTGCTCTCCAAGTTGCTCTTCTGTAGAATCCAAAATTTCTTCTTCCACTAATTTCTGCGCGACAACATTTTGTCTCTGTGTTTCTGGACTTTTGGTTATAAAACTTTGATATGCGGTGGCAATTCTATCAAGAGGGTACTTCCTAGCCTTTTTTCGGCGTGCAGATTCTTTTTCTTTGAAAATTTCAATATCTGGTATTTCGTCCTTAAGTGTGTCATTTAGAGTGATAAACAAAAGACCGATCTGATGTTTCATTGACATAGGTTTCTGTCCTGCATTTAGGACAATAATCCGGTAAATAAGATTTCGGATGTTACCTTCAAGCCAGAACTCCACAAGAAGTTTCTGTTCTGAGTTAAAGTCAAAATCCTCCTTAGCTATGTCCTTTAGAATAAACGTCCGTTGTAATCCATCTAAAATATTTACTTGTCCTGGTTTACTTAATGCCCTTTCAAGTTCTTGCCTGTCATCTTTTTGTACAATTGGTAAGATATCACTCACTAATTCTGGTTTTACTGCGAGAGTTATGGAAGGCAACAAAGCACCATTCATGATGTCAACTTTCATGCGTTCATAAGCTTTATATTTCTCGCGTTTTCTTTGAGGTTCATAATCATCAAAATTATCACCTACTAAATCTAAATAGTCTTGTATAGATAATTGAGCATAAAGAATATCTGTATTGGTTCGTAAATCTTTTGCTTTTCCAATGATTTTTACTTGCATAAGGTCATTTTTACCTAAAATTGGGCATTTGAATAACTCATAAAAATTAAATATATTGTATCATCAGTTACGTCCTGTTTGCTGTACCGTAGGCAATCTCGAATCCGGCTTATGTATATCACTATTTTTAACACAAACGTGACAATTGAGAATAGGCAATTGAAAAGTTAAATTTTTATTACCATTCTTAATTCTTAATTCTTAACTCTTACCTATCAATCAGATGATTTCAATTTAATCCCCAAAACCTGAGTATAAGCACCTCTAGCTTGAGTCACCCCTATTGTACGCTGTGCCGATTCTATCATCGGACGACGCAGACTCACAACGATAAACTGCGCTTGTTGTGCTTGTTGTTGAATCATTCTCGCTAATCTTTCCACATTTGCCCCATCCAAAAACATATCCACCTCATCAAAGGCGTAAAATGGGGATGGGCGATAACGTTGCAGTGAGAAAATAAAACTTAGTGCTGTTAAAGATTTTTCTCCCCCAGACATGGATGCTAAACGTTGTACGGGTTTTCCTTTGGGGTGTGCAACTAAGTTTAAACCACTAATAAAGGGATCTTCCGGGTTATCAAGTTGTAAATAACCGTCACCATCGGATAAGGTGGCAAAAATTGATTGAAAGTTCTCGTTTACTGCGTCGAAAGCTTCTTTAAAAGCAGTTTGTCGTAAAGTGGTAAAATTCTCAATCCTTAATAATAATTCTGTTCTTTCTGCTTCTAAAGTTTCTAATTTCTGGGTTAGTTCTTGTAAACGTCCTTCTACTATTTCATAATCAGTCAAAGCTAACATATTTACGGGTTCCATTGTCTGTAAACGTTTGCCTAAACTGCGTAATTCTTTCTGCAATTCTTCTAAATCTACTTTATCCGGTACTTCTGGTAAGGGGTTGGGTAATTCTGCGGCTAAGGTTTGCAATTGCGCTTGCAATGCAGTTAAGTCTTCTCTGCGTTTTTCTTGGGTTTGTTGCAGCTTCTCAATTTCCCATTGTAATTTTTGTTGACGTAATATTAAATCTCTTAATTCCTGTTCTGCTGTATCTCGTTTCTTTTTCTCCTCACCTAAATTCTGCTCAAGTTCTTTTAAACTAGCTTGAGTTGCGGTAATTTGAGTATTCAGTTCTGCAAGTTGACTGTTAACTGTTGACTGTTGACTTTCAAGATTAGTTTTTTCATTTTGATATTCAATAACTCGCGTTTCTGATTCGGTAATTTTCTCTTGTAAACGCTGTTTCTGATTTTCCAGGTTTTGCAATCTTTGTTCTACTTCCCTGACAGTAGTTTCTTTTTGTTGTAATTGCTGCTCTTGTTCTCTAATGGTAGCTTGAATTTCCTGCCATTCGCTGGGGGTTTGCGATGCTTCCAACTCAGCTAAGGTATGTCGTAATTGTTGCAGTTGATTTTCTTGATCTGGTAATTCCCGATCTAGAACTTCTAACCGAGTTTGAGCATGATTGAATTTTTCAGTATTTTGGGATAGTTGAGAGCGGGTATTTTCTAACTGCGCGTTTAAAGTTTTTACCTCTTTTTTTAACTGTTCTAAATATAATTGTTGTTCTCTGCGCCCTTGTCTTGCTTCCGTTAACTCCAAACTTAGTTGTTTACTACGAGCAGATAAATTAGTGATAGCTTCTGCACAACGTTCTAAAACTCTTTCAATATCTCCTAGTCGCGTCCTTAAATTGACAACTTCCTCAGATTCTTTTTGTTCACCAGTGCCAAATTTTAAACTTGAGCGTTGCGTATTACTACCACCAGTCATAGCACCGCTAGTTTCTAATAATTCCCCATCTAAGGTAACAATGCGATAAAGTCCGATTTGAGTTCTCGCTTGTTCCAAAGTTCTGAAAACTACTGTATTTCCAAAAACATACTTAAAAACTTCTTGATAACGCTGCTCGCACTCTACCAGATTCATCGCATATTCAACAAAACCATCAACATAACGCAGTGTTAAATCTGGGGTAAACTTAGAAGCTTTTATTTTATTCAAAGGTAAAAAAGTTGCTCTTCCCGCACGTTTTTGTTTTAATAATTCAATTCCCGCAGCAGCAACACGATCATCTTCTACTACTATATGACCTAATCTTGCACCCGCAGCAGTTTCCAAAGCCAGATGATAGCGAGAGTCAACCTTACCCAAATCTACAACTAATCCACATAAACCGGGTAAACCAGATTGAATAATAATTTTACTTGCTTGAGTTCCCTGTACTTCTTGCTGTGCTTGGGTTTGTGCTTCCAGTTTATCTAGCTGACGTTGTTTATCGCGTTGTTCTTGTAATAAACGTTTTTGGGTATCTTGTTGTATTTGTAATTCTTGATCTGTCGCTGCTAAATTCTCTGCTAAATTTTGAATCGGTTTACTAGAACCGTTAAACTCAACTTCTAATTTTTCGCATTCTGCTTGTTTTTCTGCCAATTGTGGTTCTAAATCAGCAAGAATCTGAGATTCTTCTGTAATAAGTTCCTGTAACTGAAAATTCCTTTCTCTCAGTTGTGCTTGCTCAGTTCTTTGAGGTTCAATAGTTTGCAGTAAAGTTTCAATTTGCCGACTTAAAGCTGTTTGTTGTTGTACCCAAACTTCCGAAGCGGTAGCAATTTCCGCAGCAACTTGACGAGATGATTCTAACCTTTCTCGTGCTTGATTGCGTTCATTTTGCAAAGACGTTAAATTTAAACTTGCTGAATTATATTGTTGTTGATTTTGTTGGAGAGAAACCTGATACTCTTGAATTTCCTGTTGAGTTTGGTTTAACCGTTTAACAGTTTCCTGTAAATGAGACTCTAACTCACCCTTTTGTCGTTGAAGTTGCTTGCGTTCCGCTTCTTTGGTTGCAAAAGTAGACTGAACCGCTAAAAGCTGATCCTCACCCAAAGATTTTACATGAGCATTTAATTCATTGAGAAGTGTACTTTGTTGATCAATATTTTGATTGACAGTATTTAAACTTTCAGAAATTTGAGTAAACGCAACATCACCAGCTTGAATATCCGTTGCTAACTTTTCCTGCTGTGCTTGGAGAGAACGCCATGATAACACAGATTCCCAAGATTGCTTTTCTTGAAACTCCTGTTTTAACTGACGATACTTTTCAGCTTTTAGCTTATCTTGATAAAGGCGATCGCGTTGTAAAGTCAACTCCCCTTCTATAATTTTACAACTATCTTCCTTTTCCTTAACCTCATCTAAAGTTCCCTTAGCTTGATTAATCTTTCTATCAAACGCAGCAACACCAGCTAACTCATCAATAATTTCTCGACGTTCCCTAGCATTCATAGAAATAATGCTGGTGACATCACCCTGCAAAACCACATTATAACCTTCAGGGTAAATTCTTAAATTTTCCAACTCCTCATGTAATTCAGTCAAAGTACAAGAAGACCCATTAATATAATAATTAGAAGTATAACCACCCTGAGAGTTAACCCGTAAACGTCGAGTAACACTCCACTCAGTTGGTGACTGGGGACTGGTGACTGGTGACTGGGAATTATTTTCCGCTTCCTCTACTTCCCTAACTTCCTCAACTTCCTGATCTTCCTCACTCTGCGCCTTTGCGTCTTTGCGTGAGACAATATCAGAAATATCAAAAGTAACAGTTACAATAGCCTCAATGGCATTACGTCCTTTAGCGACTTGATTATTATTAACCAAATCTGGCAATTTATCAGCACGCATACCCTTAGAACTGGATAGTCCTAAGCAGAACAGCAACGCATCCAGAATATTTGACTTTCCCGATCCGTTAGGACCAGAAATGACAGTACAACCCGGTAGTAAAGGGACAGAAGTTGTACCACCGAAAGACTTAAAATTAGTAAGTTCAACCCGCTTGATATGCACCATTATGGGCGCTGCTTCACTGTAAACTGGTATAAAGGAACAAGTGTATCAATTATTTTTTAATATTTGCAACTGTTTAGGAATTTTAGATTTTGGATTTTAGATTGATTCTGATAATTAATACTAACAACTTACCTTAATATTTAACTTAATATTTAACTTAATATTTAACTTAGATTTTAAATCCAACCTCTGACACAAAAAATCTCTCGAAAACATCCTTCCTTTGTGTACTTTGCGTACTTTGTGGTTCGTTCCTCTTAATTCCCTAATCAACATGAAACTATTGTACCAAAACTTTATCATTCGTGACTGGCAAAAGAGCGATTGCACAGCAGCAGCAAACGTAATTAGTACAGTCTTAGCAGAATATGGCTTAGGTTGGGAAGCAGACGGTGCAGATAGAGACGTTTTAGAAATTGAGGAATATTACTTAGCTGTTGGTGGTGAATTTTGGGTAATTGAACACCAAAACAAAATAGTAGGTACAGGGGCATATTATCCCATAAAACGGGGAGAACAGGCTGTAGAAATCAGAAAAATGTATCTTTTACCAGAAATTCGTGGTTTAGGTTTAGGAAAATATTTATTACAGCAGCTAGAATTAACTATAGAAAAACGCGGATTTAAACAAATTTGGATAGAAACAGCCAGCGTCTTAAAAGAAGCAGTCCAGCTTTATGAGAATAATGGATATATCCCCGCGACAGGAGTGGAAACAAAAAGATGCGATCGCGTGTATGTGAAATACTTGAGGTGACTGGTGACTGGGAAAAATAACTAATGACCAATCAGCAATTAGCAATTACTATGTTTAAAAATTTACTAAATTTGTTTTTACAGAACAATTGCCCTATCTGCCAGCGAAACACAAAACAGCAACTTTGTCAATATTGTAATAAACAATTACAAAGCTGCCATCTGCAAAACCCCAATGTCTTATGGAAAGAACCTTTACCCGTGTTTAGTTGGGGGAGTTATGGAGGAACATTAAAAAGGGCGATCGCCGTCATGAAATATGAAAACCAGCCAGAAATGGGGCGGTTATTGGGTCAGTATCTAGGAGAATCATGGATATTAAATTGTACATTAAAAAATCAAAAACCTGTAATTGTACCCATACCACTTCACCCAAAAAAGCTCAAAGAAAGGGGTTTTAATCAAGCTGAAATAATCGCCCAAGGATTTTGTCAGATCACTGGGTTAAAATTAAAATCAAATGGGTTAGCCAGAGTTAAAGATACAAAAGCACAATTTAGCGTATCCGGTGCAGAACGAGAACAAAATTTAGCAGATGCTTTTGCTCTAGGATCGGATTTTAGCCGTATTCGTCCAGATGCACCCGTGCTGTTAGTGGATGATATTTATACTACTGGCGCAACCGTCAAATCTGCTGTATATACACTTAATCAAGGTCATATTTCTGTATTGGGGGTAGCTGCTGTAGCCACAACGGGTAAAGATAGATCAGCCTAGAGTTAATGGGCAACTTGTGGGTGATAAATCTATAATTAACAAAATTATACCCTGTGTTTGAGGGAAAAATGTTTTCATTTATGAACAAAGGTTTTGCAGTGGGTTTAAAAAAAATAATTATCTTTCCTGTAAGTATACTGACAATTTTAATCAGTATAAATACAGTATTTGCTCAAAATACGAATAATGCAAATACAAATACAAATACAAATACAAATAATTTATATAAACCCATTCCCTTAAATAGTAGTTCAGAAATTGCTGATACATTAAAAGCTACAGACATTCCCACAGGTCAAGGGGGGTTTGCGCGTGATTATACAGTCAAATTAAATAAAGGTGATAATTTAGCAATTGATTTGTCATCTGAAAACTTTGACACTATTATTACTCTTTTAGGTCCTGATGGTTCAACGGTGGCAGAAAATGATGATGGACCTGATGGTACAAGTAATTCTCTCCTGTTTACCCGCATCACCGAAACAGGAAATTATATTGTTCGTGTCCGGTCTTTTGGAGAAACTGGGGTTGGTAACTTTAAACTCAAGGTGACAAAACTGCAAGCAGTTAAGTAGGGTGTGGGGAGATGGAGAGCATTGTCCTGATTGATTATTTACTAAACAATGTTGAATATTGCACCAACAAGCCTAGATTTTTGAAGTAGCCATTGAATTTAATTTCTCAGCAAAATCAAATTCCGACGCTAATACAGCAGTATACTTATTCAGGTCGTAGGGTTTAACATTTTGATTGTCCATCCAAAACCGTAGGCACTGCTTGGGGAGAGAACCACCTCGCTTGTTAGACACCGCAAGGGATCTAATCTAAGTGGACTCGTTGAACCAAGAATCTCCGTGGCTTCAGCCCGGAGAGTGTCAAAATTAACTATCCCCAGTCCCCAGTCCCCAGTCCCCAGTCCCCAGTCCCCAGTCCCCAGTCCCCAGTCCCCAGTCCCCAGTCCCCAGTTCCCATATCACTCAACTAATGTAGCGGTAGTTCCCTCACTTGATGGTGGTGCGCTGGGCAACTCTAGACAGTATCCTGCACCATAAACCGTCTTAATGTAGCAGGGATGGCGAGGATCTGGTTCGAGTTTAGTTCTCAAGTGGCGAATATGCACCCGAATAGTTTCAATGTCATCATCAGGGTCATAACCCCAAACTTCTCGCAAAATTTCACTGGGAGAAACTGTTTGTCCATGACGCTGAAGCAAGCAATGAAGCAACTCAAATTCTAAATGAGTCAGTTTTACAGTTTCACCAAACCAAATGGCCTCAAATCTTTCTGGAACGAGGGTAAGAGAACCATAGTTAAGAATTTCACTGTGTTTTGCGGCTTGGGGAATGCGGTCAGTACGTCGTAACAAAGCCCGCACTCGTGCCAGCATTTCTTCTACTTCAAAAGGTTTGGTCAAGTAGTCATCTGCGCCAGCATTGAAACCCTCAACTTTATATTGAGTTTGGTTTAATGCTGTCAGCATTAAAACCGGAATTTCAGATGTGCGATCATCCCGACGTAAACGCTGGCAAATGGTAAAACCGTCTACTTTGGGCAACATCAGATCAAGCATGATCAAGTCGGGTTGTAACTGGAGCGCCAGCGCCTGACCTTTGATGCCATCTTCAGCTTGACTAACATCGTAGCCAGCCATTTCCAAGTTGACGGCAACAAGTTCTGAAATCGCTGGGTCATCATCTATGACAAGAATCCTGGGCATTATTAAAAAATTATGACTACTTTATTTAAGGATAAATTAAGAACCTTTGAGAGATACAAAGATTACTTTTTTGATTGTAAAAAAAGATTTAAAATCCAACATAAATATTAAAATTAGAGATTGTGAAAACAATACTAATTTACACGAAAATTAATATATGGTGTGTAACTCTACCTACAGTCCGCCCTATTTCTTGCGAAATGGTGCTGCCATGACTGCTTACACTGCTTTATGGGCAGGAAATAACTGGGAAAGCACAATTTCACACCCAGAACCACTTTATCAGCAGGTCGTATTTACGGGAGGGCAGGATGTACCAATTTTCGGTTGGGTTGCCATACCCGAAAATGCCCACAGCACAATTATTGGCACTTATGGTATTACAGGAGAGTTAGAACAACAATGGTTTTTAAGATTGTTGGGACGTAAAGCATACTCTCAAGGTTATGCTGTGGTTCTCTTTGATTGGCGGGCGCATGGTAAAACGGCAGAATTATCCCCAACTTTAACTTCTGATGGGTTGTATGAAGGGGAAGATTTTGTCAGAATTGCCCAGCAAACGGTAGCAATGGGTTGTCCTCCAAAATGCTGGTTTACAGGGTATTCTCTAGGGGGACAATTGGCGCTGTGGGGAATCAAAGCAGCACAAGATTTTAAATTACAAGATATAGACATTGCTGGAGGAGCAGTGATTTGTCCTAGTTTAGATTCGTTGCGATCGCTCACTTATTTAGTCACTCACCCTTTTGGTAAGTATGTTGAATCCCGCATTGCTGGAGAATTAAAAAAACTAGCCTGGAAATTACATCATACTCATGATAATTCTTTTGATTCGGCAGCAATAGAAAGAGCAAATAGCATTTGGGGATTTGATGAAGAACTTGTCATTGGCCGCTTGGGTTTTAGTTCTGTGGAAGAATATTATCAGACCAGCAGTGGTTTACATCTGTTACCTCTGTTGCAAAAACCAACTTTAATTATTTATGCTGCTGATGATCCCTTATTTCATCCCGATCTTGTTGATGATTTAAAAGTTGCCAGTGCCAAAAATCCTGCTATAGATTTGTTACTTACATCCTACGGTGGTCATGTAGGTTATATAAGTAGTAAAAAGTGTCAAATTCAATCCCAAGATCCTGATCAATGGTGGGCTTGGAATCGTATTTTAGAATGGATAGGAATTAATGAAGGCAGGAGGCAGAAGGCAGAAGACAGGAGTCTGTTATTATAAGGGGTATTTATCATAAATCTCCCAAAAATTTTCGCTTTCAAAGGCGGAGTTTTAGACCCTATTCTTTCATCAATGTAGTGCTTAGGTTTATCAGGTAGTATTGATCAAACATACCTGATTTTTTGAAGAATTAATTATCTAGAACCCAAACTTTTTAGTTGTGAATTAGTTGTGAATAACTTTCCCTCAAACTGGCTACCTGCACCTAAAAAATTAGTATTGTTATCTGATGATGTGCATATCTGGAAAATAAACTTACAGCAATCTGAATCACAGATACAATCTTTCAGAGAAACTTTATCTAGTGATGAAGTTGCTCGTGCAGAAAGGTTTTATTTTCCTGAACATCGACAGCGTTTTATTGTTGGGCGTGGTAGTCTGCGGACTATTTTAGGAAGTTATTTAGGTGTAGAACCGTCTCAATTAGAATTTGATTATCAACAACGGGGCAAACCAATTTTAGCAGCTAAGTTTGCTGATTCAGGAATATTTTTTAATTTGTCACATTCGCAAGATTTGGGTTTGTGTGGCGTAAGTTATCAAAGATTAATTGGGGTAGATTTAGAATTTATTCGCCCAATGTCTGATTTAGAAAATCTTGTTCGACGTTTCTTTTTACCCCAAGAATATGCAGTAATTAAATTACTTACACCTGAACAAAAACAACAAGTATTTTTTCGTTACTGGACTTGTAAAGAAGCTTATTTAAAAGCCACGGGAGATGGTTTAATTCAATTAGAACAAATCGGAATTGAATTAACACCTACAGAACCTGCTCAGTTAAAAGTTTCAGGAAATTGGCAATTGAAAGAATTACTACCAGCAGATAATTTTGTTGCTGCGGTTGTTGTAGATAATCATAGCAATAATTTCCAATTTTGGCAATTATAGCAGATGAAAAATAACAGATTAAGTCTGTTTCAAACATAATGGGTGAGCTATATGCTATATTTTGTGGGTTGCCCTCTTTAATGAATTTGGTGTCTATAAATTAAATCTGTCAAAAAAAGCCGAGCTTGTTCTAAAGATATATGTCTAGGTTTTCCTTGATAAACAATTTGGTATTCATTCATATTTTGCCCATCTCCATATCCTGAAATTAACTTGCGGTGAAATGCTTCCTCAGCCAATTCTCTAACTTCATTTCTGAGAGCAGAATGTGTGTTATTCATAACTAAGATATCTTCTGAATTACCTGTTTTTCTTTTATTGAAAAAGTAACTTCATTAAATCTATCCCCAGTATTATTTTTATCTTGATTCTCTCAACCGTGATTTCAGAAACTTTAATTAAATGGAAATTATGCCCTGAGATAGCTGAATCTTATTCATAATAGGAGTAAGTTGAACTTGGCTAAATAACCTCAAAAATTGTCAATAAATCGAAAATCAATGGTTCAAGAGCAAAGTACCGATGTCATCCGCATCAATGCTAGAAGAACTGATGTATTTGATATTTTTAACTTCAAGTATTATATTGGACCCAACCCTTATTTAGATACAGGGGCGCTAGTATTTGATTTTTCTTTGACTGAATTTCAAGATCCTTTACCGATAGAGGATTATATTGACGTTATCAGTGATTTTTATCCGCACTTAGCGGAGCAAAGATATCAGTTATATGCTGATTTATTTGCTCGTGTTGTTTCCGAAGTGAGCAAATTAGATATAGGTTTATACCTTAATCTTTGGAGTATCACAGCATATCATTCCTATGTAAGAATTGCCATTCAAGCACTACATGAAGGTACTGCAAGAGCAGTAGTGTACTTGGTTTGGGATTGGTTGGAAAGTATTACTAAAGATGAGTATTTCCCCTTTGAGGAACGGTTAATTAAATTGCAAAATAAGTTCCGAGAATCTGTTTATGGTGGACCAACAGTTTATGCTTTATGGCAAGCTGCATATCAACAAGGTATTCCTACTTGCTATTTATGGGAAGAAGGATTAATGCAATATGGTTATGGTAAAAAACAAGTGCGAGGAGTAGCAACAACTTTTGATATTGATAGTCATCTAGATTCTGAATTTACTACCCGCAAAGATGATTGTAAAGAATTTTTAGAAAGATTGGGTTTTCCCGTGCCAAAGGGTGATATTGTAACTTCAGAAACAGAAGCGTTAGATATAGCTAGAAAAATCGGTTATCCAGTGGCAATTAAACCTGTAGTGGGTCATAAAGGAATTGGTGTAACTCCTAATGTAAATGATTCTAGAAAATTGAAATCTGCTTATAATTTTGCAGTATTAGCAATTCCCGAAGATGAATCAATTAGAATTATTATGGAGCAAAGTATATCAGGAAGGGATTTTCGTTTATTGTGTGTCAATGGTAAATTTGTCGCTGCTACAGAACGTAGGCCACCATCGGTTGTGGGTAATGGATATTCAACAATTAGAGAATTAATTAAAAAAGAAAATCGCAAACCAGAACGGAGAGATACACCCACATCATCCATGAGTAAAATTGTCATTGATGAAGCGATGGAACGATATTTATATGAACAAAGATTAGATGTGGATAGTATAATTGAACGCGATCGCATTATTTATCTTACCAAAGTTGCTAATATCTCATCCGGTGGTATCAGCATTAATGCTACCAATAAAATTCATCCTGATAATATTATCTTAGCAGAAGAAATTGCCCAACATTTTCGCCTTACTTGTTTAGGCATTGATGTGATTACTAAAAATATTTCCCACTCTTGGAAGAATGGTAATTTTGCCATCTTAGAAATTAACGCTGCACCAGGTATTTTCATGCACCTTAACCCCGCGATTGGTACAAGTGTTGATGTTCCTGCCCATATTTTATCAACCTTTTTTCCATCTGCCCAAGATGCCAGAATACCAATTATTACGTTTAATAAAATTACTGTACTTGAATTACAAGCAATAATTGATCAGATTCTTTTACAACATCCACAAATGAAAATAGGTGCTGTGTGTCGCGAGGGAATATTTATCAATCGTTGCCAAAAATTTTGGAGTCAAGAATACAATCGCAATATACAAACTTTGTTGCGTCATCCTCAGCTTGATTTATTAATTGCTGAATACGCAGAAGATACTCTAGAATCAGAAGGAATGGTTTACAAAGGTAGTAATATTGTGGTATTGGATAATCCTACAGAAACAGAAATGATATTATTAAGAGATGCCATAGATGGTTCGATTGTGATCATTAAGAAAGACAACAATGTTTCTATTCTACATAAAGGAGCAAGCGAAGATTTAATTTTAGACGTAGAAACAGATTTTTTCAATGTTTATCTACCAGCAATTGAACAAACAATTACTATAGCAGGTGATTGGTGATTGGGGATACAATTTTGGATTTTGGATTTTGGATTTTGGATTGTATTTCATGAATCCAATCTAAAATCTAAAATCTAAAATCTAAAATTCTCCTGCCTCCTAACTTTACTTGAGTTTGGCATGAGCAGCTAAAATAATTCTTTCTGTTTCTTCCCAACTAATACATTTGTCAGTTACTGAAACACCATATTGTAATTCTTCCCGTTTTCCTGTAATTGGTTGATTACCTTCATATAAATTTGATTCCAGCATCATTCCCAAAATTGAATTATTACCAGCAACTATTTGCTGAATTATATTTTCTAACACCGCAGATTGCAATCTATAATCTTTATTGGTGTTACCATGACTGCAATCAATGACTATTCTTGGTGGTAAACCTGCGGCTTTTAATTGTTCCTCTACCAATTTCACATTCTCCGGATCATAATTAGGCTGACTTCCACCCCGCAAAATTACATGACCATGAGAATTACCTCTTGTTTGAAATACACTCACCTGTCCCTTTTGGTTAATTCCTAAAAAATTATGTGGAGTTTGCGCTGATTTGAGAGCATTCAAAGCCACATTAATATTACCATCTGTACCATTTTTAAAACCCACCGGCATGGAAAGACCACTGGCCATTTCGCGGTGAGTTTGTGATTCAGTTGTCCTCGCTCCAATTGCTGACCAACAAACCAATTCACTGATATATTGAGGAATAATCGGATCAAGTGCTTCCGTTGCTGTTGGTAATCCTAATTCTGCCAATTTTAATAATAAACTCCGAGCAATTAAAATCCCTTTTTCTACATGAAAAGAATCATCCATATCGGGATCGTTAATTAATCCTTTCCAACCTACAGTAGTTCTAGGTTTTTCAAAATAAACCCGCATGATCAGCAACAATTTATCATGCACTTTATCAGCTATAACTTTCAACTTCTCAGCATATTCTATCGCCGCTTTAGGATCATGTATAGAACAAGGACCAACTACAATGAATTTTCTGCTATCTTTAAAATCAAGAATATGTTCTATTTCCTGTCTGAATTGCAAAATTGTATGTTCAGCAGATTTAGTTAAAGGCAATTTTTCTTTAACTTGATTAGGAGTTAATAAAACGTGCGAACTCTTAATATTAGTGTTAATTAATTTGTTGATCATGGTGTAAAACTCTAAACTTGTGTAATGCGCTGTATTGTGTAAAGGAATACTATACACATTTTTCAGGAAAAATACAAGATACATCAGGAGTCAGGAGTCAGGAGTCAGTAGGGGCAACCTTACAAGGGTAGGTTTTTTACATTGTCGTGAGGGCAAGACTTGGGGGACAAGGAAGGACAGTGGACAAGGGAGGAAAACCGTACAAAATCATCTTCTCTTGGTAACAAAAAGACCATTGTGCTGATAAAATCTTCCTTGTCTACTTTCCCTCCTTGTCTTCCAGGTCTTGCCTCAACAGATAATATTAAAAACCTACCCCTGTGAGGTAGGGGCAACCCCCCCCGTGGTTGCCCGTACAGGAGTCAGGAGTAAAACGCTCTTTCGG
Organism: Sphaerospermopsis sp. FACHB-1194; assembly: GCF_014696235.1. Classification (NCBI taxonomy): domain Bacteria; kingdom Bacillati; phylum Cyanobacteriota; class Cyanophyceae; order Nostocales; family Aphanizomenonaceae; genus Sphaerospermopsis; species Sphaerospermopsis sp. FACHB-1194. Next base: position 40,621 of record NZ_JACJPU010000042.1, read on the forward strand.
GCTATGTTTTAATTGAGATGCTGTATCTATAATAGAGAAGTCAGGATATCTAGTATTCAGAATATCCAGTATTGAGAAAAATAGTAATTAGTTCTCAGAAAAATGAAAACCTGAAAAATTAGTTAGATTTGATGAGACTTGACTAATCACTAATTACCATTAAGTAATTACGTGCATTATTGTGATCTAGTTCAACAATACATAAAAATCAAAAAACATGAATCTATAAAAAAGCAGATTTTTAGGAAAAAATCTATGTTTATGTATATTGTTTATGTATATTTTTGTCGCCCAGATGCTAGATCGTCGATTCAGTAATGCTAGGTAATCTGTTTTCATCTTGTAGGGGCGAAGCATTCGGGTGATAACCTATCGTTGAAACAATTGATATTCTTTCCGAATGCTATGCATTCGGCACACTACGCGAACGCCCTTACGATTAATGAATCGGTGTTCTAGGAAATTTTATTAAAAATCAATTATATCAAAATCAGCTTTTGGTAACTGGTTGATTTTTCCCAATCACCAATCACCAATCACCAATCACCAATCACCAAATATCATATTATTCAATTTTACCAGTAGTGATCATCATATAACTTAATAACCAACCTGCCATAGTTGCCCTGCGAGTTTGCCGAGGACCAAATTCTCCGATTTTATAACCTTTAAAACCTAGTTTTTGTTTGAGCAGTTGTTTATTTTCTTGGGGAATAGAACGAGTTAATTTCATTGTTGCTGGGCGAGACTCAATAAAATTCCCAGGTTCTGGATATTCAGCCACCCATTCTGGTGCTACTTGGCTAGTATCCCATTTTTCAGTGTTAGCATCATAACGATAACCCAAGTGATACCATACCAATTGGTTAACAGTAGTATCATCAATATTATCGTTGATAATATCCCAAATTGTTTCTTTATTGAGTGGTGGCAAGTTAGACATAAGTAATTTTAATTTTGTCCGTGTTTTGTTGTCAGTTGTCAGTTGTCAGTTGTAAACTCAGTCAGTAACCTAGAAGATTTTAGCGTTTTAGGGGTGAAATTAAAGATTTATCAGTGACAACCGAGAAACCCAACTGTACCAACAAAGTTGCAGATTAAAAAGTAAACCTGAAATCGTAAAATACTAGAAACTGTTAATTTCTGCTTACTGTCTCCTGAAACCAGACTTTTTTATGCAATCTACAACACCACTACCAAAACTAATCCGCGCCCATGTCTTCATTACTGGCAGAGTTCAAGGTGTGGGGTATCGTTACGCCACTGTAGATACTGCTACCCAGTTGGGGTTAACTGGTTGGGTGCGAAATCTCCCAGATAGTGGAGTGGAAGCAGTTTTTGAGGGTGCTAAAGAAATTGTAGAGGAAATGGTGCGTTGGTGTCATGCAGGACCACCTGCGGCAATGGTAAAGGAAGTTACAGTTGAGTATGAACACCCAGAAGGTTTGCGGGGCTTTGAAGTGAGGCGTTAGCTGCTATTATTAACAGCAGCTACATAACCCAGCTTTGCTAAATGCTCAGTTCGTTGTTTAGCATAAGACTGCAAACCATTCCATTCATGAACCACCAACACACCTGGAGGCTTACCCTTGAGCGAGTCATCATAAGCCAAATGACCTTTTAAAACTGTCTTTCCTTGTTTGTATCCAATTTTGTTGATTTTAATCGCTGCTAATACATCTATACAAATCAGCAATACAACCACAGGTGTAAACAAAACAGAAAGCAGAATTTTTATGACTTTGTAAATACTAAAACACTGATTATGGTAAATTATCCCTGTAAAATCATGAAAAAACCTATTTATGCCTTATCTATTACTGGGAAAATTTTGCTTCTCCTTTCTGGCTGATTTTGAGAAATTTATAAGAATGCCATTCTAGCAAGGCTAAATTGTGTAGTTACGTTACATTATTAGTTATATAAATAAAAGTCATTGTTGTTCTGCCTATTGATCGGCTACTAACATAAAACCATGAGTGCAACTGCTATTATTTCTCAAAACCCCCTACTCCAAGGCAGAGGTTTACCGCCATTTGCAGATATTACACCAGAGCAAGTAGAACCTGCTTTTAAACATCTGTTAACAGAATTGCAACAACAACTAGCTATATTAGAAACTAATGTAGAGCCTACATGGACTGGTTTAGTAGAACCTCTAGAAAAGTTAACAGAAAAGCTGTACTGGAGTTGGGGTATACTCAACCATTTAATGGGTGTCAAAAATAGCCCTGATTTACGTATAGCATATCAAAAGGTTCAGCCACAAGTAGTACACTTTATTAACACCCTTGGACAAAGCAAACCGATTTACAAGGCTTTTAAAGCCCTCCGTGCCAGTGATACCTGGGAAACCTTAGAATCTGCCCAGCAACGCATTGTAGAAGCAGCGATTCGAGATGCAAAATTATCTGGTGTGGGTTTGGAAGGAGAAGCACGAGAGCGTTTTAATGTGATTCAAATGCAATTAGCAGAACTGGCTACAGATTTTGCTAATAATCTTTTGGATGCTACCTCAGCCTTTAGTCTAGTTTTAACAACCAAAGCAGAAATTGACGGTTTACCCAGTAGCTTAATCAGTTTAGCTGCTCAGGCGGCTCGCATTGCCGGGGAAGAACAGGCCACCCCAGAAAATGGACCTTGGCACATCACATTAGATTTTCCCAGTTATTTTCCCTTCATGCAACACAGCACCCGTCGGGATTTACGGGAAAAATTATACAAAGCTTATATTACCCGTGCTTCCTCTGGGGAATTAAATAACAACCCTCTCATTGAAAAAATTTTACAGTTACGGCAAGAATTGGCAAAGTTACTGGGCTTTGAAAATTTTGCCGAACTGAGTTTAGCTAGTAAAATGGCGAAAAATGTCCCAGCCGTGGAAAAGCTGTTAGAAGAACTGCGTCAAGCTAGTTATGATGCTGCTGTTAAAGATTTAGAAGCACTCAAAGATTTTGCTAAATCTCAGAAAGCAGCAGAAGTGGAAGATTTGCAACACTGGGACATCAGTTTTTGGGCAGAACGTCAAAGAGAAGCCAAATTCGCTTTTACTGAAGAGGAATTACGTCCTTATTTCCCCCTTCCCCAAGTTCTTGATGGCTTATTTGGACTAATTAAACGGCTATTTGGTGTGACTGTGACACCTGCTGATGGTCAAGCTCCAGTTTGGCATGAGGATGTCCGTTATTTCCAAATTTCTGATAAAAATGGTACTCCCATTGCTTACTTTTATCTCGATCCCTACATTCGTCCTGCCGAAAAACGTGGTGGTGCTTGGATGGAAGCTTGTATTCATCGCAGCAAAATCACAGAACGGGGTATAACTAGCACCCGCTTACCAGTAGCTTATTTGATTTGTAACCAAACTCCCCCAGTGGATAATAAACCAAGTTTGATGACTTTTGATGATGTAGAAACTTTGTTCCACGAATTTGGACATGGTTTACACCATATGCTCACCAAGGTTGATTATACTGGCGCAGCAGGTATTAATAATGTGGAGTGGGATGCAATAGAATTACCTAGCCAATTTATGGAAAATTGGTGTTATGACCGTCCCACCTTATTCAGTATGGCTAAACACTACGAAACAGGTGAACCATTACCAGAGCATTATTATCAAAAGCTGTTAGCAGCCCGTAATTACATGAGTGGTTCGGCAATGTTACGGCAAATTCACCTCAGCAGTGTGGACATGGAACTACATTACCGCTATCGTCCTGGTGGTGATGAAACTCCCATAGATGTCCGTGAACGAATTGCCAAAACTACTACTGTTTTACCACCATTGCCTGAGGATGCCTTTTTATGTGCTTTCGGTCACATCTTTGAAGGGGGCTATGCGGCTGGATACTATAGCTATAAGTGGGCTGAAGTTCTAAGTGCTGATGCTTTTGCTGCTTTTGAAGAAGCGGATTTAGAAGATGAAGTGGCAATACATGATACTGGTAGGCTCTATCGAGATACGATCTTAGCTATGGGTGGTAGTATGCACCCAATGGAAATTTTTAAAGCCTTCCGGGGTCGTGAACCAAAAACAACTGCTTTACTTAAGCATAATGGTTTGTTGGCTGCTACCTAAAAGATTCTATGGTTGGGTTGACGTAAGGAAACCCAACATTCCCAATATCTTTCTTTGTGGAAAATAAATAAAATAAATTTTACAGTTAGGAGAGGGAACAGAGAACGGGGAACAGGAATTTAGGAATACAGACACTTTTGTTTTCACTCAATATCTATATGTTAAATTAATTTTGCTTGGGTATTTCTACAGTTTAACTAAAAAAATAAAAACACTATGTGCAATTAATTTTGCCTGGGTACTTATTAACTCAATTGTGTCAATATTTGTCAAAATAAGTCAAAATAATTATATTTTGACAATAAGATTGTCAGCTTAGGAATAGCTCCTCAGAAAAGTTAATATAGTGAGAATTTAATTTCTGTTGTATTTCTTTACTAATTTCTCATCAACAAAAATGAATATAGATTAAAAATAATAAATAACATTATATTTCGTAAACTTAATTAGGCTAAATTGAGAGTATGCTGAATCTAGGAAAAACCTGGGGGCAATTTTCAGTAACTAAGCGCAAACAAACTTAAAGTTTTATTAGTTTTCTACTCATTGGTAAGTTTTGGTTGTAATGACTCAAGACTAATAACTAAAGACTAATAACTAATAACTAAAATTTATTTGCGTTCATTTGCTAACTAGGTTTTTCAGATAAATTGAGAACATCAGTTCTGATGCTCGGTACTGGCAGCGCAACCCAAAGAAACCTTAAGAACAATTACGGACAATGATACAAAAAATTTTGCTGGCTGTCTCTGGACTAGGACACGCAGAAGAAATGATGAAGACATTGAAAGAACTGCCATCTATCCAATCTGCAAAAGTTACAGTTCTGCACGTTGTACCTTCACAAACTACTGCTGCGGCAATGACAGATAAATGGGAAGAAGGTGGTAAGATCCTAGCTAATGCAATTCAGTCTTTGGATTTAGATCCCAGTCGGGTTTCTTCTATTTTACGCCAAGGAGATCCCAAAGATGTAGTTTGTCAAGTCGCTGATGAAATAGAAGCTGACTTGATTATCATGGGTTCAAGAGGACTGAAACGACTGAAATCAATTTTAGCTAACTCTGTCAGTCAGTATGTTTTCCAATTGTCTTCTCGTCCCATGTTGCTGGTTAAAGATGACATTTATGTCAAAAGAATTAAGCGTGTAATGGTGGCAATAGATAATTCTGATGCTTCCCAAAATTGTTTGAACTTAGCCTTATTTTTGCTCAGAGATGTTAGTGGTGGTCAGTTAATTTTGGCTAATATCAATACAGACTTGGGCAGTAAATTATCAGGTATTGCTGATATTAAACCAGAAAAAGATACAGTGTTGGGAAATGCTGTAACAGCAGCGGAAAGACAAGGTGTTTCTGTGCGTTGTGTAACAAGTAGTGGCAAACCAGGTGAAGAAATTTGTCGTTTAGCTGAAGAACTCAATGTAGACTTATTGTTGTTAGGTTCTCCAGATCGTCGGCCATCTATTGCTAAGAGTTTTGTAGATTTGGATCGACTTGTTGGCGCTTCTTTATCTGACTATGTGCGTGTTAATGCCACTTGTCCAGTATTGTTGGCTAGAACTGTTGCATAAATAGGGACTGGTGACTGGTGACTGGTGACTGGTGACTGGTGACTGGTGACTGGTGAATGGTGACTGGTGACTGGTGACTGGTGACTGGTGACTGGTGACTGGTGACTGGTGACTGGTGACTGGTGACTGGTGACTGGTGAATGGTGACTGGTGACTGGTGACTGGTGACTGGTGACTGGTGACTGGTGACTGGTGACTGGTGACTGGTGACTGGTGACTGGGGAAGCAGGGGAAGAAAAATTAATTCTTTATTCTTCAATTCTTTTTTCTCTTGCCTTTTGCTTTCTTTCTGCTATGTAAAACCTAGACAAAGCTAGACTTTACTTTCTACTTCAACGGGAGCATGGGAGCAGTTATCCCTCAGTAGACTTGCACGCCTTAGCCAGACGCGATATTTCTCAAGTTAAGATTTACAAGAAAGACTACGGCTATCATTGCTTGGTTTTCGCGTTGGCAATAGTCTTAATTCAATACTTGATATCGTAGGATTATATATCAAGTGGGTGATTTTCTTAACTCACTTATGTCAATGCTTGTCAACATAAGTACAGTTTTATCTATAAAATAGTCAGCTTAGGACTATCTCAATTACCAATTACCAATTACCAATTACCAATTACCAATTACCAATTACCAAACTGTTAGTTTTTACCACCTTCGCGGCTGGCAGTTTGGATGTAAAGAATTATTAAAAATACGGCAGGAACAAGCACAAATAAGATGCTTGCTACAAAGCCCAGGTCATTAACTTGCATGGCAAGATAGCCTCTCTCTAAATTGATTTTCAGTCAACAATTTTAGAATAGCATCATAGTTACTAAAAATATAGTCCAATATTTCTAGCTTGGTAAGGTCTTACACCTTACAGGGCTAACTACAAGCCGCACTATTCGGTTTCTAATCTGAGATAGATTTCCGAACTACTTTTACCTTTTTTCAGTTCTGATTTGATTAGCTACTCTTGAAAATGTTTTATTTCGTCTAATTTATAGGATTTCCTGCCACACAGGAGCTATGGTTAGGTTAATTCTAACTCTCCGCACTCTCAGATCAGGACTTTCACCACTTTCCAAGGATCTACGCTTCTTGAACTCAAGACTAATATATCACATTCACCCCCCGTACAATAGGCCTCCTCCTGCCTCCTGCCTCCTGCCTCCTGCCTCCTGCCTCCTGCCTCCTGCCTCCTGCCTCCTGCCTTCGTTAAGGTTTAGTAACTACGCTAACAGGTCCGTTAACTAGGGTTTGGCACGCAAGACGATAGTTATCTGGTTTGTTCTTAAATTTGCGATTTTCTACATCAGTACGGGGTGAGAGGTTTTCCAGCCCTTCCACTACTTCCACAATACAGGTGGCACATTGTCCATAACCACCGCAGTTGGTCATTTTTCCCCAAAATTTATAAATATCAATCCCATTTTCCATTGCTTTGAGCCGCAGGTTTGCACCATCAGCCGCAATTATTTCTTTATTCTCGTTGACAAACTTAATATTTCCCATAGTTGTTTCCTGTGTGAGTGGTAAATTTTTGTTAATTTTTAGTTAGTGGTTGTTACAGTATTTTACTTAATTGGGTGAATTTATTGCAAAACATTAAAAAATACAAAGTTTATTAAAAATAAATCTTGAAAAAATAGGACAGGTGTATAATCCCTGTCCAAAAAATTAAAGCCAGATTAATTTACCTGAAACCAACAGCAGCTTGCCAAACAAAAGCAAGCAACAGGAAGAATACAGGAATAACTGGGAGTACATCTACCAAAGGATCAAAAATTTGGTACGCTTCGGGCAGTTTTGCTAATAAAAGTGCTGCTTCCATGTTTTTTTCTATCCACCTAATAATCCAACACAGCTTTCATATTTGAGGAGTATATTAACATGGTTTGGGAATTGGGAATTGGTGATTGGGTTATTAATCTTCCCCTGCCTCCTGTCACCTGTCACCTGTCACCTGTCACCTGTCACCTGTCACCTCTTCCTCTTTTAGCCAGTGTCCGAAGTCTTGAACGAAGCGATCGCTTAAAATTGATTCTCTAATTTTTTGGGTGAAGCGGATCAGTTCGGTGATGTTGTGAATACTTAATAATGTATAAGCTAAGATTTCTTGCGATCGCACTAAATGGGAAATATAAGCACGGGTGAAATTTGTGCAAGCATAACAAGGGCAAGTTTCATCTAATGGTGTAAAATCTTCGCGAAACTTGGCATTTTTCAGATTCCATCTTTCACCGTTAACTATCGCTGTTCCATGTCGCGCCCATCGGGTAGGAATCACACAATCAAATAAATCTATACCTGAAGCGATCGCAATAGCCATTTCTTTATAAGTTCCCACACCCATCAAATACCGGGGTTTATTTGCTGGTAACAAAGGTGTTGTCGCTTTAACTATCTGTGCCATTAACTCCGGTGGTTCACCCACACTCACCCCACCAATAGCAAAACCAGGCATATCCAACTTAGCCAACTCTGAGGCAGCACGGGCGCGTAAATCTAAATATACACCACCTTGAACAATGGGAAACAAAGCTTGATCAGTTCTTTGATGTGCTGCTATGCACCTTTCTAACCAGCGATAAGTCCGATCCGTCGCTGCTTCCACCTCTTGACGGGTAGCGGGATAGGGTGGACATTCATCAAACGCCATGATCACATCAGCACCCAGAGTATTCTGTATTTCTATGGAACGTTCTGGCGTTAGTTTAATAATTTGTCCATCATGGGGCGAACGAAAAGTTACACCTTCTTCTGTAATTTTTCGCATTTCGCTGAGACTGAAAACCTGAAAACCGCCAGAGTCTGTGAGCATCGGACCATTCCAGCCCATGAACTTATGCAGTCCACCACCACCGGCAACAATATTTTCTCCTGGTTGCAGGTGCAAATGATAGGTATTAGATAAAACCATTTGCGCCCCTGTATCCTTGAGTTGAGCCGGGGTAATAGTTTTTACAGTTGCCAATGTTCCCACAGGCATAAATCTGGGAGTTTCCACAATACCATGAGGGGTAGAAAACACACCGACTCTGGCTTTGGTTTGACTACAGGTAGCTAGGAGTTGAAAAGAGAATTTGGACATTGGTAATTGGTAATTGGTGATTGGTGATTGGGGAAGAAAATTTTAGATTTTAGATTTTAGATTTTAGATTAGAGTTGACAAAAACAATCCAAAATCTAATATCCAAAATAAATATCTCCTGCCTCCTGCCTTCTGCCTCCTACCTCCTGCCATCATCCCAAAAATTGGGGGTTAGTAGCTAGTTACTGTTTTCTTAACCAATACTAACAAATACTCACATTTGCTGAAAATTTCCTGTCATCTTTTGGCTTTGTGACAGAATTACAGTAAAATCACTGTATGCTACTAGGATTCAAAACCCAACTCAAAGTTAACAAGCAACAACGACTACTACTGGCGCAACACGCAGGAGTAGCCAGACACGCTTGGAATCAAGGGTTAGCACTTTGTCAACAGGTATTATTACATAATAAACTTAATCCTGAAGAAAAAATCAAATTTCCCACAGCCATAGATTTACACAAATGGTTAGTAGCAGCCATTAAATCTACCCATCCTTGGTATTATGAAGTGTCTAAATGCGCCCCTCAATACGCATTAAGATATTTGTCAGATGCTTTTAAATCTTTCTTCAAGAAAAGTAAAGGGTTTCCTAAGTTTAAGAAAAAGGGTAAACATGATTCTTTTACCTTAGATGGTGTCATAAAAATTGACTACAGAAAGGTAAAAGTACCCGTAATTGGTTGGATAAAAACTTATGAAATTCTCCCTACAGGATATAAACCGA
>NZ_JACJPU010000043.1:0-49716 GCF_014696235.1 Sphaerospermopsis sp. FACHB-1194
GTGATTGGTGATTGGTGATTGGTGATTGGTGATTGGTGATTGGTGATTGGTGATTGGTGATTGGTGATTGGTGATTGGTGATTGGTGATTGGTGATTGGTGATTGGTGATTGGTGATTGGTGATTGGGTAAAATTAATTTACTTTTACCTCTTGCCTCTTACCTCTTACCTCTTACCTCTTACCTCTTACCTCTTACCTCTTACCTCTTACCTCTTACCTCTTACCTCTTACCTCTTACCTCTTACCTCTTGCCTTTTGCCTTTTGCCTTTTGCCTCTAATTCTTACCATTACCAGAAGTTTTACCATCATCTTCTTTAGTTACAGATTCAGCAATTAATTCTTGAAACATATCTGTAGAATTAGCTGGATCTACAAACACAATTTTAGCGTTATTACTTTCGCCCAATTTTTGGCTGGCTTGTACATAATCTTGAGCTACAAGATATCTTAAAATATCTTTGCTTTCGGGATGGGAACGTATAGCTTCAGAAATAATTTCCATTGAAGTCTTAGTTCCTTCGGCTTTCTTAATAGCTGCTTGTCTCTCACCTTCAGCAGCAGCGATTACCGCCCGTTTTCTAATTTCTGCTGCTCTTTCCTCTTCCATTGACTTCTGTACACTTTCAGGGGGTGTAATTCGCTGAAAATCCAACCGCAGAATTTCGACTCCCCAAGTCCGTGAAGTTGGATTTAATTGATCTAATATGCTTTTGTCCATATCTGCCCTAGACATATTAGCTTCCTCTACAGTTTTCTGGGCTATAATTTCCCGCACTGTAGTTGTAGCTAAATTTGAAAGTGCCTGTTGCAAATCATCAACTGCATAAAAGCTTTTTTCTATCTCGACAATGCGCCAGTAAACGACTGCATCTATTTCCATGTAAATACCATCTTTAGTAATGACATTCTGGGGCTTAACATCTAAAATCTGTTCCCTGGTGGTATCTTCCATAACAATTTGATCAAGAAAGGGAACAATGAAATTAAGTCCTGGTTTTAGTTTTCGATGATATTTTCCCAAGCGTTCAACTAGAGCTTCATTACCTTGATTAACCAGTTTTGCAGATCCTAAAGCATAACCTATGAGTGCTAAAACTATAGCAATAATTGGCTCCATATATACTCCTATTTAGGGCTGGAGAGAATTGAGTATAAAACAGTATGGTAAGAAGTCAGGAATCAGAATTCAGGAATCCTGTATTCTGTATCCTGAATTCTTACACAGCATGATATTTTACAATATTTGTTGATGCTTGTTGGAACTATTATCCGATGAGTAGCTGCTATATAAAACCTAGACAAAACTAGACTTTACTTTCTACTTCAACGGGAGCATGGGAGCAGTTATCCCTCAGTAGACTTTCACGCCTTAGCCAGACGCGATTGTGTTCCAATTAAGTTTCTGAAAAAGACTACCACCATCATTACTTGGTTTTCGCGTCGGCAATAGTCTCAATTCAATACTTGATATCACCGTATTATATATCAAGTAGTTGATTTTTTCCTAAAAATATATTGATTTTTGTCAATACAAGTATAGTTTTGTCTATGAAATTGTCAACTTAGGACTTGCTCATTTCTCTAATCCCAACCGGGGACGAATCCCATAATTCCGATACCGGAAATAATCCCGCAAAATCCGGTCATGGTCAAAACATAAGTTAATCGGTACACACCAAGGCTCAAAAACACCTACACCCTTAGCATCATCACCCGCAACAGGTTCACCCGTCGCAGTTGCCAAAAATACAATACTAATTGTATGTTGACGAGGATCACGACTAGGATCAGAATAAACCAAAAACTGTTCAATTAACTCTATTTTTAAACCTATTTCTTCCTCGGCTTCCCTGCGTGCTGACACTTCCACAGGTTCACCATAATCTACAAACCCTCCGGGAATAGCCCATCCTAAAGGTTCATTATGTCTTTCAATCAGAATGATCGGGCGATGAGGTCGATCAATTAATTCAATAATAATATCAACGGTAGGAGCAGGATTTCTGTTGTTATTGTTAAGAATCAACATATTTTTAATTTAGTGTCCCTAAAAAATCAATTAAATGTAACATTTGTGTAAGTCCTCATCAACAATCTACTCACATTCACCATTAACTATGCCTTTTCCTAGATCAAGCGGAATTTTACTGCATCCAACTTGTTTCCCCAGTCGTTTCGGCATTGGGGATTTAGGGGATAAAGCTTATCGTTTTATTGATTTTCTCAAAGATAGCTACCAGCAATATTGGCAAGTTTTACCTTTAGGACCTACTGGTTATGGTAATTCTCCTTATATGTGCTACTCAGCAATGGCAGGAAATCACCTGCTGATTAGTCCAGATAAGCTGGTAGATGAGGGTTTGTTATCTGAAGCAGATTTTGCGAATTTACCAGCATTTCCGGCTGATAAAGTGGATTTTGAGCGAGTTATTCCCATTAAAACCAATCTGCTCAAAAAAGCTTGCGAAAATTTTAAACATCACGCCACCGCTATCCAAAGAAAAGCTTTTCACACTTTTTGCAACACCAGAGGCTATTGGCTGGATAACTATGCTTTGTTTATGGCGCTCAAAGATGCCCACAATGGAGCTAGTTGGTACACTTGGGAACTAGAACTGGCAAAAAGAGAACCCGCAGCATTGGCCCGGATGGAACAAGGGTTAACACAAGAAATATTTTATTACAAGTTCATCCAATATGAGTTTTTCCGTCAATGGTCAGAACTCAAGAATTACGCTAATCAAAATGGTGTAGATATTATTGGTGATATCCCCATTTACGTAGCTCATGATAGTGCTGATGTATGGGCAAATCCTGAATTTTTTGCTTTGGATGAAGAAACAGGTGCAGCGGCTTTAATGGCAGGAGTTCCACCAGATTATTTTAGCGCCACTGGTCAATTATGGGGCAACCCGGTTTACAACTGGGAAAAGTTGCAAAAGCAGGACTTTAAATGGTGGGTGCAACGTTTTGAGGCTATGCTGGATTATGTTGATATAATTCGGATTGACCATTTCCGAGGGTTTGAGGCTTATTGGGCTGTACCCCAAGGAGAAGAAACCGCCATCAATGGAGAATGGATCAAAGCGCCAGGGGTAGAATTTTTTGCAGTTATTAAACAAAAACTGGGCAAATTACCGATTTTAGCCGAAGATTTGGGGATTATTACAGAAGAAGTGGAAGCACTACGAGATCAATTTGAGTTTCCGGGGATGAAGGTATTACAATTTGCCTTTGGTTCAGATCCTGGTAATCCGTTTTTACCTTTTAATTACCCACGTAATGCAGTAGTTTACACTGGCACTCACGACAATGATACGACTCTAGGCTGGTTCAATACTACGAATGATTACGAAAAGCAAAATTTATTGTTATATTTGGGAAATATCAGCCCTGATGGTATACACTGGGATTTAATTCGTTTAGCTTTGAGTTCCATCGCTAATCAAGCGATTATTCCTTTACAGGATGTTTTGGGATTGGGAACTCAAGCCAGAATGAATTATCCCAGTACGGCTGAGGGTAATTGGGAATGGCGTTATCAGCAAGAGGTTTTGACCAAGGAATTAAGCGATCGCTTGAAAATTCTCACCAATCTTTATGGACGCGCTCCCATAAGTTGATGATTAACTTTTCCTGATTAACTTTTTCTGGGTGCGTAGTATAAAGCTGAAACCTGCATTCCGTACTCAAAACTTCATAGTTAGTAGGGGTTGGTTTAACCTAATTAGCAGTCTCAAGGAAACATAGCTATTTTTAGTTATGTGTAGTAGATGATATTGGCAGATAACAGCAATGTTTTCTATATTGTGTTGTATGCCACTGATAAATTTAATACTTGGTTAACCTATCCCTACTGGCGCACGACGTTTCAAGACCTGACCTTAGCGGCAATCCTGACTTCCTGAAATTTCCCCGGTTGTCCCATTTGTTTAGGTTGTTGCTGATTAACGCTCATCAACACACCCCCAGCATTGTCAGTTTTTACGGTCAGTTCTTCAGCAGCTTTCCATTTGCGGTGAGATCCTTTTGGTAGAACTCCCTCAAACTCGGTTTTACCATCAGCGACAATACGAACCCAAGATGAGGACTGCAAGGTAACATCAATTTCTACAGTTTCAGTTTCTGAACTGTTGATATCAAATGGAATTGCCTTTAAATCCTGGGCTTGCAGTTTCTGAGGCTTTAAATCGTCATTTTTCTCCGCCTTTAGTTGATTTTGGCTATTGTTTGCTTCTAAAGCGGTTTGATTCAATAACTGAGATAAACTAGTTACAGAGCATACTATGACGACAATGTAAAGCAAGTACAGATGAAAAGGACGCAGTTGAAAAAAGGGTTGGGGTTGCCAATTGCGTTGAAAACTGACTTTTTGAGAACCGAGAGGAAAATGGCTGGCAAATTCAGCACCCTTCACCCCTAGTGCATCAGCAAATTGCCTGATTAAACCCTGAGTGTAAATAGGTTCTGGTAAATCGCTTAAATCACCTACTTCAATGGCGTTTAATAGTCGGCGAGGAATTCTGGTGATTAACACAATTTCATCCATAGATAAACCCTTTTGTTGACGCAAAACCGCGAGTTTAGCGCCCATTTGTGCTAATTTTTCCGCCTGTTGTTCTTCTATTGATGGTTTGCTGGGTTTTTCATCTTTTTTTCTTAGCCATTTCAATTTCATAATTTTTATTCCACTCCTTAACTCAACTTAATCATTAATTAGGTATCCGTTTTATCAATTGATAATTAACAATTGACAATTGATAATTGTGTTATTCAAGGTTGAAAATCCCCGATTTCCAGGTAAAAAAAGCCAAAAATTCCGGTTTTTCAAGATTCTAACTCTTAGGAAGAGGCAATGGTCAATTGTTCATTGTTAGTTGTCTATTACTGAACTGATTCTTTAAAAAAATAATTTCTTCTGGGGTGAGATGACGATAGTCACCAACACCGAGAAAACCAGCTTTTGGTGTTTGTATTTGAATTGAACCGATGGCAGTGCGATGCAGTTGGATCACAGGATATCCTAACTGTTCAGCTACACGGCGAATCTGACGATTTCTGCCCTCCTGTAAAATTATTTCTAATTTGCTTTGGTTGTCCAAACGTTCAATTAAGCGTACTTTAGCAGGTCGTGTTTTTTTACCTTCTAGTACAACACCTTCACGCCACATCTTCAGAACTGTTTCTGGGGGATGTCCTTTAACCACAACATGATATGTCTTAGAGATATTATGGCTGGGATGAGTTAGCGAAAATGTCAAGTCTCCATCATTTGTTAATATTAATGCTCCGGTAGAGTCAGCATCTAAACGCCCCACTGGGTGAATACCAGTACCCTTGTGTAAATTTTCGGGTAATAGATCCAAAACCGTAGTTCTACCGTGGGGATCATCACAAGTAGAAACTACTCCAGCGGGTTTGTTGAGTAACAAATAGATTAAAGCTGGGCGATCGCTGTGAGAAATAGGTTTACCATCAATGCAAATAGTGTCTCGTTGGGGATCGACTTTTTGACCTAAATGTGCCACAATCCCATTTATCTGCACTCGTGATTGCTTAATCATCTCCTCAGCTTCACGACGTGAGGCTATACCCCATTGAGAAATAATTTTTTGTACTCGTGCCTCCATGTATAAATTTTGTATATTTTGTTAATTCAGACTTATTATTAATTGTTCCAAGTTTTGTGGAGTTGATACCTAAAAGTGAATCTTGCCATTTCTCAGTTAATAGCAATCACCATTACAGTTAAGAACTGTTTAATATCTCGTGATTTTTGAGCAAATATCAAATACTAAGCAATAACCTTGTTCAATGACAGATAAAAACCCCCCATCCGCCAATAGTAAGAAAATAAGGTTAATTACTCAAGCACTAACCACGGCAATTAAGCTATGGCTAAAAACACAATTAACTCAAGTATCACAGATTGAGATAGAGATTGGAGCAAGCGATCGCCAACTCCTTTCTGGCTGTATTCCTATGGTATCTATTTTTACTACTAATGCAGTTTATCAGGGTATCCATGTTACACGCATTCAACTTTCAGCTGAAAATATACAGATAAACATTGGTTCCATAGTCAGGGGTAAACCCCTTAAATTATTGGAAATAGTTCCCGTAGTTGGTGAACTGGTGGTAGATGAAGGGGATCTGAATAAATCTCTTTCATCGCAATTATTGTCAACTGGCTTAAATGATGTACTGTTTAAACTATTACCAGAATCATGGGAAAAATACAAGCCTATTTGTTGGCAGAAAATTACACTTGACAATCAGCATTTAATACTGTATGGACTTGTAGCAACTGACAGAGAACCTATATCTTTAGAAATTTCTTTAGGTCTAGAACTGCTGAACAGTCAAGAACTACAATTAACACAGATTAAAATTCTGTATAATCAAGAACCAATTTTAGAAAATAATCCTGGATACAATTTAGACCTTGGTTCAGACGTTGACCTCCAAGAATTAACTTTGGAATCTAGCCAAATCTTATGTCGTGGACGCATCAACGTCAACCCATAATAGATAATTGACAATTGATAATTGACAATTGATAAGTGGTGATTGGTGATTGGTGATTGGTGATTGGTGACTGGTGATTGGTGATTGGTGACTGGTGATTGGTGATTGGTGATTGGTGATTGGGTAATAAATTTGATGTTTCCCTATCAACTATCAACTGTCAACTATCAACTATCACTTTAACAAAGGTAAAATGAGTGTGACAAAATAGTAAACTAAAGGGGCGGTAAAAATATAACTATCAGTCCGGTCTAATATACCACCATGACCGGGTATCAATTGTCCTGAATCTTTTACTCCTGCATCTCGTTTTAACATAGATTCAGTTAAATCGCCTAAAAGACTAGCAACACCTATCAATAAACCCAAAGTTAAACCAGAGATCACAGAGTAAGGAAAATGGAGAAAATAAGCACCGGCTAGTGCTACTATGAGACTGCCGCTAATACCAAAAATTGCCCCTTCTACAGTTTTTTTCGGACTGATATTTGATAAAGGAGTTTTACCGAAAAACTTACCAAAAAAATAAGCACCAATATCAGCAGCCCAAATACATAAAAAAGTTAAAACTGTAAATGTTAAACCTTCGGGTAAACCAGTGATATTTTCTGGGGTAAAAATTTGATTCCAGTTTTCAGGCCAGTAGCCACCAAAGGGAAGATTACTAATAATATTTGTACTATTGAGATTTCGCAAACGTACCCAGTAACTCGGTAAATAACCGACATAAAACAGCCCCATAATAGAAGCGGAAATATCAGCAATGGTAGCAAATTTGGGTTGAAAAAGCAGGTAAAAACAAATAAAAGTTCCTGCTATGGGCATGATAGCATCCGCTAAACTGGCATTGAGAGTACAAATAGCCAGTAAAATTAAACTGACAACTATAGTAGTTTTAGCTGCGGGAGCAATACCTCTGGATCTAACTAAATTAAAATATTCTTGTTGACCTAAAAAGACAACGATCGCCATAGCTATGGTAAAGTACCAACCACCTAATAAGGTTGAAGATAAAGCTAGAGCGATCGCAATAATTCCACTAATAATTCTTGACCAAGGCATAATAATAGTATTTTAGGGGTTGCTGAGAAAGTCTTTCCGTGAGGGCATAGGAGTCAGGAGTCAGGAGTCAGGAGTCAGGAGTCAGGAGGAGATTTGAAAATTTCTTTGCCATCTCTTGAAATCCCAAAAAATGCACACTTTTTCCGGTATACCCTTCAAAACCCTTGCACTAATTTCTGTGTTTATCAGCCTCTAACCTTTGATATATCAAGGTTTTAGGTTTATTCAGCAAACCCTATTTTAGATTTTAGATTTTGGATTTTGGATTGAATCCAAAACCGAAAACCGAATAGATTCAATCTAGTTTTTCACCACTGAGAATAAAAATCGGATCAGCGGCGACAAAGGTTTGGGAAAAACCGCGAGTTTCTAAGCGGTTAACAGCAGACTGTACAACCTCGATATTTCTGGCTCTTAACTGAGAAAAGCTTTGAGAAATAGCATACAGACTTTCTAGATTAGCAGCTGTGGCGACAACTCGACCGGATAAAGGCAAATAAAGCCAGACAGCTTGTAAAATTTCCTGGATAGCTTTTGCCCCTGTTATACAAACACGATCAGGGGTGGGTTGTATATCATGTAAACATTCTGGGGCGCTGCCTTCAATTACTTTGACATTTTTCACATTAAAGCGATGGCAGTTACGTTTAATCAAATTAGCCACTTCTTCATCTCGTTCTACCGCAATAACTCTTCCTTGGGGACACAATAACCCCACCTCTACAGGAATTGTACCTGTTCCTGCACCAATATCCCATAATACCGAATCTGGTTTTAATCGTAGTTGGGAAATTAACAATAATCTTAATTCTCGCTGAGTTAGGGGTATACCTGGTAAGTTCTCAAATAAGTCATCGGGAATACCAGGAGTAACATAAGGCCAAAGTTGGGAAGGCATAAGCAATTAAAAATTCAAAGTTTAAAATTCAAAGTTTAAAATTCAAAGTTTAAAATTCAAAGTTTAAATTCAAACTTAAAAATTACAGCGGATTCCTGTGTTATAAAGTACATAATAGCGCCCTCATCGGTTGCGGGGAGGGGGTTGGGGATGGGGTTTTTGTACCTGATGACACTGGGAAGTGCTGCATCAGCGGAAGTAGGAAGTAGTAACAATTAGTAAAACTATTCACCGAAAACTTTTAAAACATCCTGACAGTCAACAGGAATAAAAATAAAATAGAGAAAGTTTAACAACATAATTTTCTAAGTGATCTAGGTGATGCTGATGAATAGGGAAATATTAGGCGATCGCTACGAAGTTCAACAGCAGTTAGGTAAAAAGTCAGCCCGAAGGACTTTTTTAGCTCGTGACACCATAAACAATAACTTAGTAATTGTCAAGTTACTTGCTTTTAATAGTGACTTTGAATGGGATGATTTGAAACTGTTTGAACGGGAGGCGGAAACCTTACAATCTTTATCCCATCCCTCTATACCCCGCTATCTTGACTATTTTGAAGTAAAAGAATCAAATTATCAAGGATTTGCCCTAGTACAAACTTACATCCCAGCGAAAACCCTAAAACAATACTTACAAACTGGGAGAAAATTTGCAGAAAATGAAGTTCAAGAGATAGCTAAAGCAGTTTTAGAGATATTGGTTTATCTTCATGAGTTACACCCACCTGTGATCCACCGTGATATTAAGCCTAGCAATATTTTATTAGGAGAGCGATCGGGGAATAGTGTGGGAAAAGTTTATTTAGTAGATTTTGGTTCTGTGCAAACTGTTTTAGCCTCAGAAACAGGTACTAGAACCATTGTAGGAAGCTATGGTTATATGCCACAAGAACAATTTGGGGGGCGTACAGTTCCCGCTTCTGACCTTTATAGCTTAGGTGCAACTTTAATTTATTTAATCACAGGTACTCAACCGGCAGATTTACCACAAAAGAATTTTCGCATTCAATTTGAACAAGTGGCAAATCTGAGTCCGGGCTTAACTAACTGGTTAAAAAAGATGATAGAACCAGATTTAGCAAAGCGGTTTACATCTGCAAAAACAGCACTACAAGCTTTAGAAACACCGGAAAAAACTGATATTACAAATTCAACAATTGCTAAACCAGCAGGTAGTCAAATTCGACTAATTAAAAATGAGGAATATTTAAAAACTACCCTTCCTGCTAAGGGATTAACATTAACTTTGAATAGTTTATTGGGAATTTCAGTTATGATATTTTGGAATTCCATGACTTGGTTGTTTATCGTTGGCACGTTTAATACCTTTATTTCTAATCCTTTTGATTGGGGAACAATAATAAATGCTATATTCTTAGCTTTCTTTCTATCACCTTTTCTTTTCACTGGTTTAGCTATGATATATGGTATATTAAGTTCATTTTTTGAATGTAAAATTAGCATAAATCAGCAACAAATATCCCATAGTCTTTATCTTTGGGGACTGAAAATTAAACATACCTCTGCACCGAGAGAAAACATTAATCACTTAGTTTATATACCTCAACATTTGACACAAGATATGAATGGTGAGTCTGTAGTCAACGCAAAGTTAGTAATTTGGATAGGGGTAGAAAAATTGGAAATAAAAGTTGGTGACTATATCATCAAGTCTGAATATGAATTAAAATGGTTAGCTGATGAGTTAAGTAATTGGTTAGGGATAGAACTTGAAATAACCAAAAACTCAAATTAATGCTTCAGATATCTGTTGAAAATGATCCTGGGGACAACCAGAAATAGGTTTAAGTTTTCTCCTTACTAGTCTCTGACTCCGAATGGAGTTGTTGAAGCCCTGATTCCAATACTACTCTATATTCTTATAGACTGATTAACCAATGGCAAATGCAGTCAAGTTGAGTATCATTTGTCATATTAGCAGCATTGCTCAATTTACCACATTCTAAATCATGCCATATTTCTTCAGCCATACGTTTTTCAATAGCAGCACCAATAAAAAATGTATGTGGGGACAAATTAACTTGAGAAAATGCTTTCCATATTCGAGATAAAGCAGTTCTCGCTGTTTTCCAATGTTCATCAGCACCAGCAGGATCAATTCCTCCTTTTAATTCCCCCAGTGCAATATAAAGATTGGGATTTTTATAAATTTTTTTATAAATTTCAGGGGAAATTTGTGGATAATCACAATTAAAGAGGCAAACATCAATATTGCTTTTGACTAAAGAGACTTTCAGATTATAAATGATTGTTCTATTTTTCTTGCCAATAGACCAACTTAAACCTTTAACATATAAATCTATTCCTGCATCTTCTTCTGTCATTGGAATCCACATTTTAGTTGTAGAATGTAACCAATAATAAGGAATATTAGCGAGTGCAAGATTAGCCAAAATTGCGCGAGTAAATTTACGCTGTGCTAACACCCCACCCACATTTCTCATTGAACCACCTAGCGTATCTCCTCTGGTTAACAAAAATCTATAAACTAATTCTTCTACAAAATCTGAACCTGCTGGTTCTAAAAACTCTTTAATTAATCCTTGAATAGCTTGTATTTTATCCTCTAGTTGTAAGTAGGGGTTGCTGAGAAAGTCTTTCCGTGATGGCATAGGAGTCAGGAGTCAGGAGTCAGGAGTCAGGAGGAGATTTGAAAATTTCTTTGCCATCTCTTGAAATCCCAAAAAATGCACACTTTTTCCGGTATACCCTTCAAAACCCTTGCACTAATTTCTGTGTTTATCAGCCTCTAACCTTTGATATATCAAGGTTTTAGGTTTATTCAGCAAACCCTAAGTAACTTGCTGCTTTATCAGAAACTCCAGATGCAGCTAATAAAGCAGGTTGTATTTCTGTCATATTGATTAAATCAGTAGGATTATTAACTTGAGATACAACATTTTTTAAGGCCCTTGCTTGATCGATAAATGGTGTAGCTCGACGGTTTCTTTCAATTGCTAAAGCAACAAAACCAGCCCTAGTTTTTTCATAAGCTGTTACTAAATCAAGACTTGTATTTAAATGATTTTTAGATGCCAATTTTAGTTACCTGAATTTGATTAAATTAATATGATTAAATTACAATTTTCTCCAAACATAAACGCATTTTCGCAGTGCATCGCGTCCATGTATGCCCATTTGTTGACTACTATTACCTTTAGTGTTAGGTAAAACTAAAATATTTTCTACTTTAAATCCAAGATGTTCAGCTATATTCGATAAAATCATATCTACGGAAATGCTCACGCCAGCATAACGCACATTATCATTAATCATAAACATCAGTCCTTGTGGTTTCATGACTCGATAACATTCATAAATTATGCCAGCCATTTCATAAAAATAACCTTTAACCATTCTCGGAATACCATTATTATTTAATTGTTTTTTTGATTTTTGTGCTTCTAAATATTGTAAAATAGCTTGGAGTAATTTATGGTTATCTGTAGCAAAAATAGCATCTGACCATTGAGAATTAATGGCTAATAAATCTTTTGGTCTATTTTCCACTGTACAACTTAACATTTGTTGTCTAAGATTAATTATTCCTTCTTGTCCTATTCCTAACAAAGCCAGTTCTAAAGCATAAGTTCTAGTATAGTCATAGCGATTACAATAAGGAGGAGATGTGAGAATTACATCATAATAAGAATCGGGACATTGTGGCATTATATCTAAGCTAGAACCTGTAAATAAACGAATTTTACCTTGTTTATTTTGGCTGGGGAAAAGTTCACTTTGTTGACTACCAGTTTGAATATCTGTTAAAATTTCCGTAATTTTAAGATTAATTGCTTGTTGAAAATTGAGGATTTTTCCTTTATTAAAAGGTATGTTACCTTGCTGACGACTAGAACGATAATCCCATCGTAAATATTGCCCATCTTTGCGAGTGTAACTAATTGATTCTAAAACACATAATAGGGAAAATTGTAATACTTGCTTAACTTTATAATTTTCATGTTGGTAACTAGCGATATATTTTTGAATTTCTGCTAATGTTTCTGGAGGATATGCACCTTGAGTAATTTTGATTTCGGTAATATTTTGTTGAATTGTTGATTTTTCCCAAGGAGAATTTGTTACCCAGTAAGAAAGTCTTTGAAAATCATCTGTTGTAAATTCTTTTTCTAAGATTAATCTACTATTGATAATTTCCTTACCAATAGATAGTAATTCAATACCATCTGCATTTAATCCCATATTACTAGCTGCAAATAAGGTGGTGCCACTACCTGCAAATGGGTCTAATATTTCTCCAGATTTGATAATATATTTATTTAGTAAATATTCCACTAATGAAGCAGAAAACGCCTCTTTATATTTGTACCATCGGTAAATAGGTTTAAGTTTGTTAGCCTGAAAACTCACAATTTTACGGCTGAGAACATCTTCTATCAAGAATTTATCAGCAAAGTGTTTGTAGAGTTCACCGTCAAGATATTCGATTTCAATATTTTGTGAGTCATTACTGTCTATTTGAGTTTCTAATTGTTGAAAATCAAGCATTATTTAAATGAATAAAAAATAATAAAAATATTGGCAGATATTTTTGATTATAGCCTAAATAAATTACCCCTCTATTTAATGTTAGAACTTACGCAAGATGTGACTGAAAACCTTATTCTTGCGTAGGGGTAATTCATGTAGCTTGCTTCCCGAAGGATATTACCCCTACTTTCGTTCCCTTTTGCGTAAGTCCTGAATGTTAGAGGGGTTAATGTATGGGGTGCTTAATAATAACTCGCTGATTTACGATGATGCACAGCAGTCACACCATCTTGGTTTAACACTTTCCCATCATCCACTGTGGCATAAACTAACCAATGATCGCCTACTTCCATCCGGTTCTTCACCGTACATTCTAGGTAAGCTAAAGCACCATTTAAAATCACGCCACCATTATTAGCTTCAGAGATATCTAAACCTGCAAATCTATCTTGTCCAGGGGCGTAAACCTTCATAAATTGTTTGCGTATTTCTCGCCCCTCTGCTAAGATATTAACAACAAAGTTACTACCTGTATAAGTCATGTTTTCCATTGCCCGATCTTTAGCAACTGCAATGGTTAACCCAGGAGGACTAAAGCTGGCTTGTGCAACCCAAGATGCTAACATTCCGGTTTTTACTTCGCCTTGAGTTGCTGTAACGACACACAAAGATCCGACAATTCGCCCTACTGCTTGTTCAACATTACTTGCAGGTTGTCTAGCAACCACGGCTTTTTTAGCAGCGCGTTTTAATGCTTGAGCAAAATCTGTACCCGCTTCCTCACAGGTTTGTAAGGTGACTTCATTAGGTTTGAACTTAACGCGGATGGTTTCAAAACCAAAACGATAACCTGCATCTTTTAGTTTACCTTCAATTAAATCAACTGCTTCCCCACTCCAGCCAAAAGAACCAAAGACACCAGCTAATTTATTATTAGTTGCAGTTGATAAAACAATACCTAAAGCTGTTTGTACGGGTGTGGGTGCATGACCGCCTAAAGTGGGCGAACCGATTACAAAACCAGCGGATTTTTCGATCGCCGTTTTAATTTCTTCAGGATCAGCAAATTCGCAGTTAATAGATTCTACGCTAACACCTGCTTTAGTAATACCACGAGCGATCGCACTAGCTAAAGTTGCAGTATTTCCATAGGCAGAAGCATAGATCAAAGCTACACTCATTTCCGCGTTAGTTTGTTGCTTGATCCATTCTCGGTAAGAGTGGGTAAGTTCCTGTAAAGCATATCTTACCAAGGGACCATGACCAGTAGCATACAACCTCACTGGCAAATCTGCCAACTTATCCAAAGCTGTTTCTACTTGTTTAGCATGGGGAGCCATAATACAATCGAAATAATAACGGCGATCTTCGTTAAAAACTTCCCAACCTTCATCAAATACTTGATCACCACAAATGTGCGCCCCAAATAACTTATCAGTAAACAAGATATTTGTTTGCGGATCGAAAGTACAAAGTTCATCAGCGTAACGGGGGTTAGGAGTAGGAATAAATTGTAAATGATGTCCTTTACCTAAATCTAAAGTTTCATCACCCCGCATTACCACAATCGGTAAATCTTCATTTTCTAAAGCTGCACGTAAATTTATCGCCCCTGGGTTAGAACAAACAAAAGTAATTTGAGGCGCAATTTCTGTTAATATTTTTAATGTTGCTGCCCGGTTAGGATTGACATGACCAAGAATTACATAATCAATATTTTTGATATCTATTCTTTTTTGTAAAGCCTCTAAATAAATTTCCGTAAAAGTTTCCCCAGGTGGATCAATTAAAGCGATTTTATCACCTTGAATAATAAAAGAATTAGCTGTTGTTCCCTTAGCTAAAGCATATTCAATTTCAAATCTTAACCTTGCCCAACTGCGCGATCTGATGATTGTTGTATCAGTACCAATAGGCAATATTTGGACATCACGGGGTTTAGTATTTGACATAACTGACATAAATTTAAGCTCCTGTTTTTAAATAAATTCTTTTTTGTTCCCCAGGGGAAACGCATCTAAATTTTATTGACAAAACACCATTTTTATGTATAAACGAAGAAATCCTTATTTATCGTTTGATTGATTTTTTCAGAGTCATCGTGATGGTTTAAATTATTGTCAATAAGTAGACGTTAATGCGAATTTTCAGGTCATTATTGAGATTAAATTGTCCTTATTGATAAGATGCGTTTCCCCTGTCTTGTTCCCCTCCTCGCTTGCGGGGAGGGGGAAAAGAGATTTTAATAATGGTTTCCTACTTTGCGATGGTGTACTGCTGTTAATGATTCAGGTTTAGATACTCTACCTGCATAAACCGTACTATACACCGCCCAATGATCGCCGCAGTCCATCCGGCTAACTACTTCACATTCCATGTAAGCTAAAGCATCACCCAAAATAGGCGCTCCATTTTCCGCTGGTTGGGTTTTCACTCCTTCAAAACGATCCGCACCGGGACTAAAACGTTTTAAGAAGTGTTTCATCAATGCTTGATAGTTGCCCTCTTCTAAAACATTGAGAACAAAGCGATCGCCTACTTGCATCAATGATTCTATCGCCCGATCCTTAGCTACTGCAATAGAAAAACCCAAAGGTTTAAAACTCGCTTGACTTACCCAAGACGCTAACATGGCGCTGGAAACATCGCCTTTTTTGGCTGTGATGATATACAAACCGCCGCTAATTCTTCCTAGTGCTTTATCTAAATCAGCACCTAAAGATTTCATAGCTTTGATACTTTTTTCTTTTGTCACCAACTGTCCCAAATCTGTTCCCGCTTCTTCACATTTTTTATAGGTGTTTTCTGTGGGTGTTTCCCGAATCTCAATCACAGGAAAAGCTACAGTTAAACCCGCAGAGCGGAATTTATTTAACAGTGGATAGGTAGGTTCATCATCTCCACCACCGGTTTCAAAAATACCAATGGCTTGTTTTTCCGTAGCAGATCCTAGAACTGTACTCAATGCTGTTTGAATGCTTGTATTACTAGATATGGGATTCATCCCCACTACCAAGCCTTTACAGCGTCCTACAAGCTCCCGTAACTCTTGTAAATCAACTGATCCAGATAAATCAACTACTTCCACAGCTACCCCGGTTTTTACGATACCGTTGGTAATAGATTGAGCTAGGCGATCGCTATAACCATATTCAGAAACGTAAAATATACCCACAGTGGTTTCTGCTTTGGTTTGGTTTTGACTCCAATTGAGGTAACGTCCTGTTAATTCTTGGAGATTGTGGTATAGTAAGGGTCCGTGACCTGTAGCGATCATTTTGATGGTTTTTAATTCTGCCATGCGCTTCATTGCAGAAAGCACAGAACGGGCATTAGGACCCATCAAGCATTCATAGTAATATTGAAAATCTTTTTCAATGGCAGATAAATCATCATCAAAAGTGCTATCTGTACAGTAATGCATTCCAAAAGCATCACAGGTGTAAAGAATTTGGGTTTTGTGGTCAAAACTGAAAATAGTATCAGGCCAGTGTAAATTAGGAGCAATCACAAATTCAAACTCATGGCCATTACCGAGATCCAGGCGATCGCCATTTTTCACAATACGACGTTTAAAAGGCTGATGTACCAAATCTTCTAAAAATTGAATTGCTACCTTAGAACCAACAACGGTAATATCAGGAGCTTTTTGTAGTAAATCTTTAACTAAACCACTGTGGTCTGGTTCTGTGTGGCTAATAATTAAGTAATCTATATCTTGCGGATTAATTAAACCAGTCAGTGTATCAAAATATAGCTGACGGAACTTTTCATGGGAAGTATCAACCAGGGCAGTTTGTTCACCGCGGATCAGAAAGGAGTTGTAAGTTGTACCATTTTGCAAACCAAACTCAATATCAAAGCGATCGCGATTCCAGTCTAAAGAACGAATAGCCGTGGTATCCTGATCAATTTCTACCGTTTGTATAGTCAGCCGTTTTACTGGGGTTGTACCTTCCTGACCTTGATTTTTATCGGTGAGCAATACCATAACTCCCCTCCTTAACTTTTATTGAGTATTTATTCCTCTGCCTTATATTGTGACACGGGTTGAATATAACGTTTTCTTAAAAAACCTATCATTCAATTAAGAAAATTAAAACTGTGAAACAAACTGTGAAACAGAATATCCCACCGCAACAGACAAACAACCCTTGGTTAGCCTTAATGGTTGGTAACTCCCGGCTACATTGGGCTTTATTTATAGATCACACTCTCAACTCTACCTGGGATACACAACATTTATCAGAGTCTGATATAGAACAATTAGCAAAAACAAATTCTTTTCCCCTTCCTCCATCTTATGCTCGTTCTATCTTCCTTTCTCCTAACCTGCCTATCACTCTCGTTTTAGCCTCCGTAGTTCCCAGTCAAACACAACTATGGCAAACTTACCCTAATCATCGTTTAATCACCTTAAATCAAGTCCCTATCCGGGGAATGTATCCCACATTGGGCATTGATCGCGCTTTAGCTTTATTTGGCGCAGGTAAATCCTATGGTTTTCCCATGTTAGTAATTGATGCAGGAACAGCATTAACTTTTACAGGGGCAGACTCCAATCAGCGTCTTATTGGTGGTGCTATTTTACCAGGTTTGGGTTTACAATTTACCAGTTTAGGACAAAAAACCGCACAATTACCATTGTTAAAAATTAGGGAGATCATAGATTTACCGCCACGTTTTGCTATGGATACACCACAAGCAATTCAAAGTGGTATCATTTACACTTTATTGGCGGGAATAAAAGAGTTTATTGATGAGTGGTTATCGTTGTTTCCTGATAGTAAAATTGCTATTACTGGGGGAGATGGTGAGTTATTGATAATTTATTTAAAACAACAGTTTTCAGAAATAGGAGAAAAGATAATTTTAGATAATAATTTGATATTTTGGGGAATGAGAGAAGTTAATATTGTCTGAATCAGGACACCCTTCGGGAAGTCAAAAGTCAAAAGTCAAAAGTCAAAAATTGGATTTTTGTCTGAATCAGGACACCCTTCGGGAAGTCAAAAGTCAAAAGTCAAAAGTCAAAAATTGGATTTTTGTCAGAATCAGGACACCCTTCGGGAAGTCAAAAGTCAAAAGTCAAAAGTCAAAAATTGGATTTTTGTCAGAATCAGGACACCCTTCGGGAAGTCAAAAGTCAAAAGTCAAAAGTCAAAAGTCAAAAGTCAAAAATTGGATTTTTGTCAGAATCAGGATGTCCAGGATTTGAGGATTTACAGGATTTTTTGGTAATTTTAATAATTGGGATTTGGCGATCGCTACTTTTACGAAAGATATCACATGATTTACAAAACCTTTGAAAATGTGATATAATAAGTATACTATTTTCTATACAATGAAATAAACTATGACTAAAATATTAATGATTGATGTTATTCAACATCTAGACTCTCTTTCTGTTGAAGAACTACTGGCAGTTAAAACAAAAGTAGATTTTTTAATTCAAATTAAATCATACTCTCACAGTATCGAAATTCCAATTACAACAGAATCTTTAAGCGAATTAAAACCAGAAAATAATAATTCTTTAGAAAAAATTATCGCACTTGTAGACGAATGGATAGCTGATGAATCAGGCTATGATCAAGAAACTTATCCTCAAATTGAAGCAGCTTTGAATAAAAACAAGTTGTCAATATAAATGAGTAGAGTAATATTGTTAGATTGTTCTATTTTAAAATAAAAATATTGCCAAAAATTGTTTATAATTACATCATAACTATTGGAATATAGGAAAAAAATTAATGATGCACAGTATGAGAGTGCGATCGCGCATTGGTAAAGATGGACTATTGCAGATTCATTTACCCGAAGCACAAGAAGGAACAGAACTAGATATTGTTCTTGTCTATGAAACAACAGCAACAGTTCAAAATAAAACTCAAAACACAATCAAAATCAGTGATTTTTATGGATGTATTCAGGATGAAACATTTATCAGACATCCACAAACAGAACAACCAGAGAGAGAAACATTTTAATGATTTACTTACTAGACACTAATACCTGTATTGTTTATCTCAAAGGTAAAAATCTCTATTTAAAGAAAAAACTTGAGAACATACCACTTTCAGAAATCGCTGTTTGTTCAGTTGTCAAAGGTGAACTATTTTATGGTGCAATGCGTAGTGCTTATCCAGAACGTAATTTGAAATTACAGCAAGATTTTCTCAATCAGTTTGTCTCTTTACCTTTTAAGGATCAAGCTGCCACTATTTTCGGAAACATTCGCGCTCAACTGACTGCACAAGGAACACCTATCGGTGGTTATGATTTACAAATTGCGGCTATTGCTTTAACCAACAATTTAATTTTAGTCACTCACAACACCAGAGAATTTTCACGTATACCCGAATTAAAATTAGAAGATTGGGAAATTGTCTGAATCAGGATGTCCAGGATTTAAGGATTTACAGGATTGTCTTTGAGAGGTTATTTGTGAGATGCAATGATTTTTATTTGTCTGAATCAGGATGTCCAGGATTTAAGGATTTACAGGATTTTTTGGTAATTTTAATAATTGGGATTTGGCGATCGCTACTTTTATGAAAGATATCGCACAATCTACAATCTGCTAAACTGTTCCAAAATCCCTAAATTATCATACTTTTAAATAACCAAACACCAGAAATCACCAATCCCCATCCTGTACATCCTTAAATCCTGGATATCCTGATTCTGACAAAAATCCAATTTTTGACTTTTGACTTTTGACTTTTGACTTCCCGAAGGGTGTCCTGATTCTGACAAAAAAAAGATCAACTAACCCCCTGATTCTCAAAAAAAATAGCTTTTTCTCAATAACTATTGAGAATCATGTCAATAAGCCAAAATCAACCAACGAATTTTCAAGGTTCTTGACATCTCCACAGCTTATGTTATGATAAAAAAGACAGACCCAAGGGATTACTATGTCTTTATATCTCCTATTCCCAACTTAATAAAAAGGGTTTTCTTACTTCCCATAACTAAACCCAAGAAATCAAAAATCCCCATCCTGTAAATCCTCAAATCCTGTACTTTGACTTACTTCGACTGCGCCCTTCGACACCGCCCTTCGACACCGCTCAGGACAGGCTCAGGACAGGCTCAGGACAGGCTCAGGACAGGCTCAGGACAAGTCGCTCAGTAACCAGATATCCTGATTCGGACATATTAAAAACCGTAAAAAAACTTGATCGCCTGACGGCGAGGAAAGAGGGAAAAAAGAAAAAGTGTAGAGGGTAAAAGGGTAAGAGAGTAGAGAACTAAAGAGTCCTTGCGCCGGAAACTACCAACCGAAACCCGTAGCTGCCGTACCTGTCGTCTGGGTCGAGGTTGTTACGATCCGCAGAACGGCAAGCCCTGAGGTGGCTGATCCAAGAACCACCGCGCAGCACTTTATATTCGCTTTGGCTTGTCACAGCACTGCCATCTGTAGGCGTGTTATTATAGTTATCAACATAATCATCCAAACACCACTCCCAAACATTGCCGTGCATATCATACAAACCAAAGGCGTTAGGGGGAAAAGAACCTACATCTGTGGTTCTTTCACGATACTCACCTTTAGGAGCAGAACCATAAGGAAAATTACCATTATAGTTTACCAAATCTGGGGTAATACTTTCACCAAAATAAAATGGTGTGGTAGTTCCGGCTCTACAAGCATACTCCCATTGTGCTTCGCTGGGTAATGTGTAGTTTTTTCCTGTTCTTTGGCTTAACCGTTGACAGAAATTAACCGCATCATTCCAACTAACGGTTTCTACAGGACGTTGGTTGGTGAGCGAAGTCGAACCACGGTTGGTGAGCGAAGTCGAACCACGGTTGGTGAGCGAAGTCGAACCACGGTTGGTGAGCGAAGTCGAACCACGGTTGGTGAGCGAAGTCGAACCACGGTTGGTGAGCGAAGTCGAACCACGGTTGGTGAGCGAAGTCGAACCACGGTTGGTGAGCGAAGTCGAACCACGGTTGGTGAGCGAAGTCGAACCACGGTTGGTGAGCGAAGTCGAACGATTACCTTTAAAATAAGAAGGATTATTCCCCATAATCGCTTGATATTGTTCTTGTGTTACCGGATATTTACCCATGAAGAAACTGGGAACAGTTACTTGATGCTGGGGACTTTCATCTGAATCTCTACCCTCTTCGCTCTCTGGTGAACCCATGAGGAATGTTCCTCCTGGTATTTCCACCATTTCCAAAATTACACCGTTTCCTAAATCCTCTTCATAGTATCTTGCAGAAGCATTGCTTTTATTAATCATGCTTCCTTGTGAGTTGGTTTTCACAACTTCAAAATTAAAGGTTTTCAGGTTGGAATTATTTGATGTTGTAAAAATTGAAGTTATTTTTTCCCCACTCCCAGAAAATAACTTATTACCAATAACAGCTAAACCAAAACTCCCCACAGCAACACTAGCAAGTTGTAAAAAATGACGACGATCTGTTTTTGGAGGAGGAAGTGATGGAGGTGGTGCTGGTGCTGGTGGAGGTGGTGCTGGTGCTGGTGCTGGTGCAGGAGTTAAAGCTGTGAGTGCTTCCTGTGCATCTTGATAACGTTCGCTGAAGTGATAACGCACCATTTTAGTTAAAATCTTGGCAAAATCTTCACTGACATTTGCCCAATTGCGCCAAATTACCTCTTCAGTGGTAGGATCTTTAGGTAATTGGTGGGGTTGTATTCCCGTCAAAGCATAAATTCCCAACATTCCCACCGCATAAATATCACTTGCTAATTTTGGACTTCCTGCGGTTTGTTCACTAGGCATATAACCAGGAGTACCAATAGCAACAGTTAAAATAGTTTGACCTTGGGAGTTTACCGTCATGGTTTCCTTCACTGCACCAAAGTCAATCAACATAATCTTACCATCCCCACTGCGACGCATGATATTTTGAGGTTTCAGATCGCGGTGAATCATATTTTGTTGATGAACAAAATTTAAAACTTCTAAAATTTCGATCAGTAACTTTTTCACCTGATTTTCAGGTAACTTATTTTGAGGATAAACTTCCTTACTTAAATCTTCACCTTTAACAAATTCCTGAACTAAATAAAATTCACCGTTTTCTTCAAAATAAGCAAAGAGTTGCGGAATTTGATCATGAGTTCCCAACTTCTGTAATGTTTCTGCTTCCTGTGTAAATAACCTTCTAGCGATAGGTAAAGCTGCTGCGGTGTTGGGTGGTTTGATTTGTAGATGTTTTACCACACACTGAGGATGGTTAGGTAAATCTAAATCTTGCGCTAGGTAAGTATCACCAAATGCACCGCTACCTAAAACGCGGCTGATTTCATAGCGTTGACGTAGTTTCACACCTATCACCATCTGATTTACAGAGAAAAAACAGATACGGTAATGATTGTGTCACATTTTTTGGATAAAGGCAATATGGTTTAATGGCGAATAGGACATGGTGCTGATTTCACCAAAGTTAAGCTGTTGTGCATTTAATTTGTATAAGTGGAACAGGCATCTTGCCTGTTAAACAAGAGTTCAGAATATTAGGATTATACAATTTAGCTGTGTAACAGCTTATTTCTCCTGACGAAATTTTAGTTACATTTCATTAACGCACCCTACAGAATTGGCGATCGCACTATCATAAATTCTCACCTTTAAGACTCTCATAAATACTAGCCAATAACTTCTCAAACACCACCGCTTTAAATTCTTCGTTATTCATCACCTCCATAAAGATTTTCTCATTCCCGTCCATGCGTTCAATAAACAACGCTTCCAGATGCTTTTCTAGGACAGGGGCGAAGTTTTCTTTGCTGTTGACTTGGGCAGCTTGTTTGATATCATCTTTACTAATAGCTGTTTCGGTGATTTGTTCAAAAAATAACTGATCTGCTAGGGTAAAATTAGTCCCAAACCGTTCATTAAGAGAGTCTATAAGCTGGGATAGGGGAACTTCTCTATCTGGTTGACGAGTTCCGACTGCTGTAGCACCTGTTAATGGTTCTGCTGTACCTGATTTTAAATCAATTTTGCCTTCACTGATTTTTTCTAAGCGATAATATTTAATTTCTATATCCCTAGATAAATCAATTTGGGGAGCGTTTTTACTTTTGGGTAATTTCTTGAGTAAAAATCGTCCGTAAGCATAAAGTTTTTCAAGTTCTGAATCTTGATAAGGAATAATTTGCGCTAGGAATAAATACAAATTACGAAAGCTGGTTAATTGATTTTTAAATTGTTCTTGTTCTGGTTCTGCTAATTCTTGATATTTGTCTACAATTGGATCTAATAAACTATTTAATTTTTGATGTTCACCGCCAGTCAAGGAAGTTTTGGGACGAAACCAAATTTCACACCATTGGTTAACATCATCTAGGCTAAAAAGTTGCCATTGATAAAGTTGATAGGATAAATCATTTAATTGTTGGGGGTCTGCTGTTTCTCCTACGGGGGTTTCTTCGTAGTAAGGTTTAAAAGCTTGGTAAATGTCCTCTGGTTTGTTGACAAAATCCAGTACAAAGGTGTCTTCTTTCCCTGTGGTGGTACGATTGAGGCGAGATAAAGTTTGCACTGCTTGGACTCCATCTAGCCTTTTATCTACAAACATTGTATGTAATAATGGTTGGTCAAATCCAGTTTGAAATTTATTCGCTACTAATAATACTTGGTAAGCATCACTGGTAAATTTATCGGCAATTTCTTGAGATTTAATGCCTCCATTCATGTTGACTTCTGTAAATGTTTCATCTGGTAATTCATCTAAGGTGATAGAACCAGAGAAAGCGACTAAAGATTTAATATCACTATAACCTTTTGCTTTAATATATTTATCAAATTCCCGTTTATATCTCACTGCGTGTTCACGGGAACGGGTGACAACCATTGCTTTAGCTTTACCGCCAATTTTATGACGGGTATGGTTGCGGAAATGTTCGATGATAATTTCTACTTTTTGGGCGATGTTATGGGGGTGAAATTCGATAAATCTGGCAATGGCTTTGGCTGCTTGGCGACGGGGTAAGTCGGGGTTATTTTGGGAAAGCTGCACCAATTCATAATATCTTTCATAGCAGGTATAATTGGCTAGTACATCTTTAATATATCCCTCTTCAATTGCTTGCCGCATGGTGTAAAGATGAAAGGGAGATTGACCGTTTTCTCCTGGTTCATCAAATACCAGCAGGGTTTTTTGTTTGGGTGTAGCTGTAAAGGCGAAATAACTCAAGTTAGGTTGTTTGGTGCGGGCAATTTGTTCTTTTAATAGTTCTTGTTTGGCTTGGTCTGTTAAGTCTTCTTCTGTTTCATCTGCTAAAATTTGGGCAGCAATGGCTGATTCAATGCCATCTTTATTGAGAATTTGCCGCAGTTCATTGGCGGTTTCTCCACTTTGGGAACTATGTGCCTCATCTACTATAATAGCAAAGCGTTTATCTTTGGTGGTGATGTCTATGGTTTTACCTTTTTTAGCTAAGGTTTCGATGGCTTTATTAATAAAGGGGAATTTTTGAATGGTGGAAATAATAATTGGTACACCATCATTTAAAGCTGTGGCTAGTTGTTGGGTGTTTTCATCTATTTTTTGCACCACTCCGGCTTTATGGTCAAATTGATAAATGGTGTTTTGTAATTGTTGGTCTAAGATGGTTCTATCGGTGATAACGACGACGGTATGAAAGATTTTTTCATCTTGGTTATCGTGGAGGTTGGCTAACCGATGTGCCAACCATGCAATAGAGTTTGATTTTCCTGAACCTGCGGAATGTTGAATTAAATAATTATGTCCGGCTTTATATTTTTTGGTATGTGCAATTAATTGACGAACTACATTAAGTTGATGATAGCGGGGGAAAATTAAAGTTTCTTTTTTTTGATAGTTAATTCCTGTGGCTGTGGGTGTTTTGATTTCTTCAATTTTTATGTGTAAAAATCGGGCTAATATATCTAATAAACTATCTTTTTGTAATACTTCTCGCCAAAAGTAACTGGTGCGATATTCGCCATTTTCCCCCGGTGGGTTGCCAGCACCGTGGTTATGGCCTTTGTTGAAGGGGAGGAAGTAAGTATTTTCTCCTGCTAGTTTGGTGGTCATCCATACTTCTTCTGTGTCTAGGGCAAAGTGGACTAAGCACCGTTGTTTAAAGACAAATAGGGGGTCTTTGGGGTCTCTATCCTGTTTGTATTGGTGGATGGCGTTGAGGTAGGTTTGCTGGGTGAGGGGGTTTTTCAGTTCGATGGTGGCGATGGGTAGGCCGTTGAGACTGAGGAGGATATCAGGTATACGTCCGGTTTTAATTGTCACTTGGCGGGTGATGGTGAGGCGATTTTTTTGATACTGTGCCAAGGTGTCCGGGTTCATGGCGGTGTTAGGTTGGAAGTAGGCGACTCGTAAGGTTTTACCGTAGCATTTGAAACCATTACGGAGGACATCTAGCATTCCCCGGCTTTTGAGTTCTTTGGTGAGGCTATCTATGAGGATTTTTTGGGGGTCTTTATTGGTGGCTAGGCGTTGCCATTGTTTAGGTTGGGTGGTTTGGATGAAATTGATGATTTCTGTGGGGAAAAGGGCGGTTTCTGGGTCGTATTCTGCGGGGTTACTTTGGTGGTAGCCACTGTGTTGCAGTAGTTCCCGTTCGATGGTGTGTTCAAATTCTTTTTCTGTGTGCATTGGTGTATGACCAAATATTGTAAATATTTTCAGTATAATTCAGTATAAAAGGTTAGTTGGGTTAAGGAACGCAACCCAACATTTAATTTACATATAAATATTTTAATTTTGTTGAGGTTTACTGTTTTAAAATTATGAATTGGGGTTGAGCCAATTTTCTACTTTTAAATTAGGAACGCGAGCAAATTCACGAACATTGGCGGTAATAACTGTTAGATTTAATGTCAACGCATGGGCAGCAATTAATAAGTCATTACCACCAATAGGAGTTCCTTGTTGTTCTAAATCAGTGCGAATTTCTGCGTAGTATTGTTCTACAGGATGATTAAGGGGTAGGATTTCTATGCTATTTAAGATAATTTCCAGTTTTTCTATCAGTTTTGGTGAGTTCTTTTTTTTCGCTCCAAATCTTGATTCACAAGCGACAATAATACTTGTGCAAACTTTGTCTTCTCCGACTTCTTGAATTTTTGAAAATATCACTCCTCTAGGGTTTTTAATTAGTTCGGAAATGATGTTTGTATCTAACAAGTATAAATAAGTCATTTTTACAATTCAATATCATCTAAGGGTAATAATCCTGCGTCAACATCTGCAAAGTCTTCGTCCAGTGGTTCAAGGGTGGAAAGGGCTTGCAGGAGGGATTTTTTATGGATGGGGGAAATAATGGCCAAGGGGATACCATTTTGGATAATGGTCAGGGGTTCTCCTGTTTTTTGGGCTTGGTTAATTAGGGTTTGTAGGTTTTGAGGAAGTTCTGCAAGGGTGATTTGTGTCATGGTGGTTTCTGGGGTTAGGGAATATCAATTTGGCGTACATCTATTTTACCTGTGACGGCGTTGGTGATCAAGGCTGTGCGGTATTCTTTTAATAGGTCTATGGCTTGTTGAATTTTGGCTTTTTGTTCTTCTATTTCGGCGGTTTTTTGGTCTAGATATTCAGCTATTTTTTGTTGTTCATGTAGTGGTGGATCAGCTAATTTAATACTTCCTAAATTATCTTTTGTAAGTTTTGGTTGTGCTGAACCAGTTATCCAGTAGTCATATTCAATAATACAAAGAAGATTTGCCCAGTATTTAAAATTTCCGGAAAAAGGTTTCAAAATATGAGCATGATTATTAACCCAGTATTTACCTTCTGCGATGAATGCTAAGGGAGTTGATCTAGAAAGTAAATTTGCACCATCTTCAGCAATTAAGATTGTTGGTTCATCAAAAATAAAGTTTTCTACATAATCAATAATTCCTGATGCACCATAATAAGAATATATTTTATCAGACATTGATCCTCTTTCTTCAGAACTTAGAGGAATTCTTCTTTTGTTGAGAAATTCACAAATATAACGAAGATTTTTAACATCCCAATGCTGCGGAATTTCCCCCAACCACTCAATACCAGAATCTTTCATCGGGACATTTACATCTAGTCCTTTGGTGACTGCGTGAGTAATAAGGGCGGTGCGTTTTTCGTCCAGTTTTTCTATCAGGGTTTCTTTCTTCGCTATCAGTTCATCTATTTGTTTGGTTTTATAGTCTAAAAATCGGGCTATCTTTTCTTGTTCATCTAATGGGGGAAAACCTAAAAGGTAGTTAGATAAAAAACTCTCTGGCACTCTTTTTTGTCCTGCAACACCGTAGAGTTCAGCAGTCCCTAAACTACTAAATGTAGTAGATTGAGTTAAATAATATATCAGTTCAGGTAATAATTTTTTAGGAAATGCTCTTAACACATGAAACTCTGTCGATCCAAATCCAATCTTGTTATAAAGATTTTTACATAAAGCACCTTTACCATTTTCAAAACAAGGTGTTATTTTAGCTATAATTACATCTCTATCTTCAAAATAAGTGTATCCCTGCCAAACTTCTTCTATTTTCTTTGTTTCTTCTAAGTTAATATTACCATTATTATCAACATACTCCATTGGTACAAAGGAAACTTCGGTATTTTTAGAAAAATTAGAGATACAAGATTTAGATGGATTAATAACACAAACATATTTTAATCGTTTTACTTCCCAATGATCTG
Organism: Sphaerospermopsis sp. FACHB-1194; assembly: GCF_014696235.1. Taxonomy (NCBI): domain Bacteria; kingdom Bacillati; phylum Cyanobacteriota; class Cyanophyceae; order Nostocales; family Aphanizomenonaceae; genus Sphaerospermopsis; species Sphaerospermopsis sp. FACHB-1194. The sequence continues at coordinate 27,657 of NZ_JACJPU010000043.1, forward strand.
GAATTTCCCCCAACCACTCAACCCCAGAATCTTTATACTTATCATAACCCTGATACTTACCCATTTAACTAACTTCCCAATCTTCAAACTTTAACCCGTCAATTCTGCTAAACTCTCTCACATTATGAGTTACCAATATTAAATTATTCGCTAAAGCAATAGCAGCAATTTGTATATCATTGGAACTAATAGGAGTACCAATTTTAGCTAAATCAGCCCGAATTTGTCCATAAACTTCCGCACAATTATCATCAAAAGGTAAAGATACAAACTGATATAAAAATGATTTTTGAATCTTCAAAGCTTTTTCAGGGTTATTACTTCGCTTTGACCCATAAAATAACTCAGCCTTGACCACAGAACAAACCGCAACTTTTTCAGGTTCTAGATTATCGAGATGATAATTAATACTCAATGACCTCCCCTTGAGATACATAATACAAACATTTGTATCTAATAAATAAACTAAAGAATTTTTATTCATTAAACACCCCAACTAAATCATCATCCCTATCTTCATAAATTCCTAGTTCATCAACATTAAAATCAATATCCGCACAAGCACCAGATAAATTGAGTATTCCTTTAGTATGCAGCATATTCTTTTGTTTTAAAAATTCCTGTAATTCAGCCTCAGAGAAAAAATTAAGCATCTCCTTCATTTCCTGAAAATCAATTAAACCTTCCCGCAAAGCATCTAAGACAAGATTAGCAATGATTTTTTGTGGTAAATTACCCCATTCATTTTGAATCTTATCTGTTAAATTATCTGGTAAATCTATGGTGATTTGCATAATTATAAAATCTCCCTAATCTATTTTTTATTTTACCTGAACAAATACCCTACTTCTTTTTTATTCTTAATCCTGTTCCTGTGCCAAAGTCAAAACTTGTACATAAAGTCTGTCAGAAATTCTCATTCCCTGTGCTTGCATCTCATCTAAAACACCTTGAATACTAGCCAACAAACCCCGACGCTTTGCTAATAATAATACCCCTACAGTACCAATTAAAGGCAACTTGCGAGCTATAGCAACTTTCCGTGCTGCTTTTTCATCTATTAACAACTGAGAAGCTCCTATTTCCTCCGCTAAAGCAATGGCTTCTGACTCCCCTAAATCTAATTTCAACGACTCTTGTAAGCTGTTACACAGCTAAATTGTATAACCCTAATGTTTTGAACTCTTGTTTAACAGGCAAGATGCCTGTTCCACTTGTAAGCTGTTACACAGCTAAATTGTATAATCCTAATATTCTTAACTCTTGTTTAACAGGCAAGATGCCTGTTCCACTTATACACATTAAATGCACAACAGCTTATCAGAAACGATTATCATTTAATAATTATGTTGATTTAAAACTAATTCTGCTTGTTCTACCTCTTGACGTAATTCATCCAAGGTTTGAGAATCATCAAAAAGAGAAATACCCCATTTTTTCATCATTTCTATGACTTCTGAACGAGAAATGCCAAGAATTTTACCAGCCCTACCACTGGTAATTTCTCCTACTTCTAATAATGTCATTACATAACCTTCCTTGGCTTTTTGTAAAGCCTTTTGTCTGACTGCTTCTGAAAGCTGCATACTTTCTAATTGCTCATCTAAAATCACTAATGCCATTACTAAAATCTCCCCAATCTATCTTTTAATTTTACAGCATATTCTAGGGACAAGATGAAAACTTTTATTAACAATCTTGCCATCATACCCAAATCCCCGACTTCTATCATCAATTGATATTTTATTGATAAATTGATTAAAAAGGTAATATTATCAACCAATTTATTAACGTGGTAATAAAAGAAATCGGGGATATTATCATTAAACCACTTCCCCTAACATCGCCATAATATCCGCTTCTAAAGATTTAATATCATCCTCAATTGCATCTAAATTTCTGGGTGGTTGATATACATAAAAATGGCGATTTAAAGGAATTTCATAACCTACCTTAGTTTTATCAAAATCAATCCAAGCATCTGGAACATGGGGTAAAACTTCCTTTTCTAAATATTCTTGACAGTGGTTTTCTACTAACTTAATCAATTCGTTGACACTCGCTTTATCTCCATATTCCAAGGGTAAAGGTAAAGGAATATCATCTGGTAAAGGCACAATTTCTGTATCACGTAAATTACTATCAGGTTCAGGATTTCCTTTAGCATCTGTACAAATTTCTGCTTCTGGGTCAGTTTCTCCTAATGCTGCTAAAATGGCTTTTTTTACAGGTGCTTTTAATGTTAATCCTGCCTTTTTTAACACCTTGTTTAAATCTGTTTCCAACTCTGTACGGGATAAATACAGTTTATCAGCTTGCATATTTTGTAAAGCATCAATAATCTGTGATTGGAGATTTTTACCCTCTAATATTTCTAACTGTTGTACTTTTTCATCTTTGCGCTTTTTAGTAGTAGCTAAATTTTGAAACGCTGTTTGTTCCCATAATCTCCCTAAACGTTCCTCGCTTACCTGAAAATTTAATCTTAATGGACGTTCCACAGTAATCTTTAAAAAGCCAAATTCCCGATTATCAAATATTTTAGAACATACTCGCTGTTCTATTTGTCCATCTGTTTCCACTTCACTAATACCATTGTGGTGAAAATCTCCATATAATCGCACCAGTTCGGTAATATGTGCGGGGGATAATTCATTGCGCTTATTACCAAGACTTTTTTTCATTTTCTGGTAATGTTTTGTACCATCAATAAGCTGTACTTTACCTTTTCTATGATCCGCTTTTTTATTAGTAACTAACCAAATATAAGTGAAAATTCCGGTGTTATAAAACATCTGGTCAGGTAATGCAACTACCGCTTCTAACCAGTCATTTTCAATGATCCACCTTCTAATATTACTTTCACCACTGCCCGCATCTCCTGTAAATAAAGGAGAACCATTAAAGACAATGGCAATTCTTGAACCGTCTCCCTCTTCCTCTGGTGGTTTGTGCATTTTTGATATTTTATGTTGCAGGAACAACAATGAACCATCATTAATGCGTGGTAAACCTGCGCCAAATCTGCCATTAAATCCTAAGCTTTCATATTCATCTTTAACAAAATCTTCCTCTGGTTTCCATTCTACTCCAAAGGGAGGATTGGCAAACATATAATGAAATTTTTTATCAGGGTGTCCGTCATGGGGTACGAAGTTATTACTTTTAGCTTTGGCGTTTTTGACTCCCAATGTATCGCCATAAATAATATTATCAATGGGTTCATCTTTAATCAGTAAATCTGCACAACAAATAGCATAGGATTCGGGGTTATATTCTTGCCCAAATAATCCTAAGTTAGCTTGAGGATTCTGATTTTTAATATGTTCTTCTGCTACTGATAACATTCCCCCTGTTCCGGCTGTGGGGTCATAAATAGAACGATAAATACCTTGTTTAAAGACATCTTGTTCATCACAGAAAACCAGATTTACCATCAAGCGAATTACTTCACGGGGTGTAAAGTGGTCTCCCGCTTCTTCGTTTGCTTGTTCATTAAATTTTCTCACCAATTCTTCAAATAAATAACCCATTTGTAGGTTAGAAAGTTTCTCTGGTGATACATCTATTTCTGGTTTACAAAGTTCTTTAATCACTAAATATAAGCGATTACTTTCATCGAGTTTTTCTATTTCACTTTCAAATTCAAACTTTTCAAAAATTTCTTTGGCTTTCGGGGAAAAACTATGAAGATACTTAATTAAATTACTAGCAATACCATCTGCATCACCTAATAATTTTTTAAGTGTAAATTCGCTTAAATTATATAATTCTTGTGTTCTAGTAATACCAGTTTCTTTTTCTATGTGATCTTTAACATCCTTGGCGATCGCTTTATCTAATGCGTTATCTTTTAATCCTATAGCCTCATATTTCGCTTTAGAATCAATAACGATTTTTTTGCTTGGTTCTAATACCGCATCTAATCGCCGCAACACTATCAAAGGTAACATCACCCGCCGATATTGGGGAGGGCGATAAGGTCCCCGGAGTTTGTCGGCTATACTCCAAATCAAACCGACTAACTCTTGATGATTTGTATTTCCTGTATTTGTCACTATAGTAATTGAGTAATTGAGTAATTGAGTAATTGAGTAATTGAGTAATTGAGCAAGTCCTAAGTTGACAATTTCATAGACAAAACTATACTTATATTGACAAAAATCAATATATTTTTAGGAAAAAATCAACTACTTGATATATAATACAGTGATATCAAGTATTGAATTGAGACTATTGCCGACGCGAAAACCAAGCAATGATGGTGGTAGTCTTTTTCAGAAACTTAATTGGAACACAATCGCGTCTGGCTAAGGCGTGAAAGTCTACTGAGGGATAACTGCTCCCATGCTCCCGTTGAAGTAGAAAGTAAAGTCTAGTTTTGTCTAGGTTTTATATAGCAGTAATAAAATTAGAGCGAAGTTAAGCTGTTGTGCCTTTAACTTGAATAATTAATACAAGCAAGATGCTTGTGCTACTGTAAGTTCAGGTTTTTCGATTATACAGTTTAGCTAGTTTTAGGGATAGTTTGTTGGGTTTTGTTCCTTAACCCAACCTACAAGATCAGCGATCGCATTTCAGATTGAAGTTAAGCTGTCATGCAGCTAAACTGTATAATCTTAATATTCTTAAGTCTTGTGGAACAGGCATCTTGCCTGTTAACCTTATATAAATTAAATGCACAACAGCTTATTTATTAATTGGTGATGGGGGATGGGTGATTGGGTAAAGAAAATTAATGACTAATGACTAATTACCAATTATGCCAAAGTTGTTAAACCTTGTAAATAATCTTCTAACTGTCTAGCGTGATCATGAGACATTTGAGGTTGAGGTAAAGAACTAGGATCAAAAGCTTGAATTTCTAACACTTCTAAATTATCTTCAACTTTCATTTCTCCTTGTACTTCTGCTTCCACCACAACACAAATAGAATGAATTCTCGGATCTCGATCTGGTGCAGAATACACCCCTACCAAACGCCGAATTTTTAATAATTCTAGTCCAGTTTCTTCCTTTAATTCTCGACAAACTGCACTAGCAATATCCTCTCCCCAGTCTATCATTCCTCCCGGTAAAGACCAACAACCATCATCACTGCGACGAATCAAAACAATTCTACCATCAGGTAAAATGGGAATCACGCTAGTACCAGTAATGGGATGGCGGAAAATAATACCCAATACTGTTTTTCCAACGTGCCATAAGCTACCAATAGATTTAATTAATGAACTAAAAAAAGCCAGAATGTTCAATCTTCAAATTCTTATTTTGTAATTGTTAATTGGCGAACACTTGATAGAAATGTAACTCACAAAAGATGATTTTCGTTTTTTTTATACAACTCTATCAAGTATTAGGTTTATTATTCTGCTATATAAAACCTAGACAAAACTAGACTTTACTTTCTACTTCAACGGGAGCATGGGAGCAGTTATCCCTCAGTAGACTTTCACGCCTTAGCCAGACGCGATTGTGTTCCAATTAAGTTTCTGAAAAAGACTACCACCATCATTGCTTGGTTTTCGCGTCGGCAATAGTCTCAATTCAATACTTGATATCACCGTATTATATATCAAGTAGTTGATTTTTTCCTAAAAATATATTGATTTTTGTCAATAAATATAAGTATAGTTTTGTCTATGAAATTGTCAACTTAGGACTTGCTCATGGTCATTCTGAGAATCAGTCAATTTTAACATCTGCTGTCAGTAATTGCCTAACTCCTTAAACTCCTTAAACTCCTTAAACTCCTTAAACTCCTTAAACTCCTAACTCCTTGAACTCCTAACTCCTTGAACTCCTGACTCCTTGAACTCCTGACTCCTTGAACTCCTGACTCCTTAAACTCCTAACTCCTTGAACTCCTGACTCCTTAAACTCCTGACTCCTTAAACTCCTGACTCATAAGAAAAATTATGATCAATCCGGCTTGACATACCTCCATTAAATAAGGTAGACTAGGATACTGTTTCAACTATTTTGATTTCTACACTAGGCTGAAAGTGTATCAATAACATCGGTAACTGGATATTGCCTGAGTGTAGGTTTTTTGTTGTTTATTCATGAGGTGAATATGGCCAAGCGCCGTAACCCGAAAAAAGAAAAGGCGCTACGGAACCAGGCTTATGCCAGGAAGTTTCGTAAACGGACTACGACAGGAAGAATGCAAAGACGGTTCCAACAAAGACCACCTAAGAGTGAAGATGAAGAAACAGGGGCAGCAGCAATGGACGCTGCTGATTAATTTTACTGTTTGAATATTTACTCTTTGAATATTTACTCTGGAATTAATTTGCTATGTTTGGGCGTACATTTATTTTTATCTGTACGCCCTTGTTTTTAGGAGGCAGAAGGCAGAAGGCAGAAGACAGAAGGCAGAAGGCAGAAGGCAGAAGGCAACAGTTTATTTTTTTCCCAATCACCCATCACCAATCACCAATCACCAATTACCTATTTAGGGGTTGCTGAATAAACCTAAAACCTTGATATATCAAAGGTTAGAGGCTGATAAACACAGAAATTAGTGCAAGGGTTTTGAAGGGTATACCGGAAAAAGTGTGCATTTTTTGGGATTTCAAGAGATAGCAAAGAAATTTTCAAATCTCCTCCTGACTCCTGACTCCTGACTCCTGACTCCTATGCCCTCACGGAAAGACTTTCTCAGCAACCCCTATTTATTGTTATACAATTTGAGTACGTGCAGCAATGAGCGCCTGTTTAACTTGCTCAAAGCCTGTACCACCGTAACTATTACGGGCTGCAACTACTTGACGGGGTGATATGGCTTCATAAATATCTTCTGCAAAGGCGGGGTGTATTTGTTGCCATTCTTGCAAGGTTAAATCTTTCAGCAGTTTACCAGCAGCGATACTGGTTTTCACGACTTTACCAACGATATTATAAGCTTCCCTAAAAGGTACTCCCCGCGCTGCTAAATAGTCTGCGACATCGGTAGCATTGGAAAAGTCTTCTGCTACTGCTTCTGCTAGGCGTTGGGGTCGAAATTCTAAACCTTCTTGCATTAAAATAGTCATAGCCTCTAAACAGGCTTTAACTGTGTTCACAGCATCAAAAATACCTTCTTTGTCTTCTTGCAAGTCTTTGTTATATGCCAGGGGTAAACCTTTCATAATTACTAACATGGCCTGAAGATGACCAAAAACCCGCCCGGTTTTCCCTCTTACCAACTCTGGTACGTCGGGGTTTTTCTTTTGGGGCATGATGCTAGAACCTGTAGCACAGCTATCTTTGAGGGTGACAAAGCGAAATTCTTCTGATGCCCACAGGATCACTTCTTCCGAAAGACGGCTGAGGTGAACCATGATCATACTCGCTGCACAGAGAAATTCTATGGCAAAATCGCGATCGCTGACTCCATCTAAGCTATTAGCATAAATATCATCAAAATGCAATAGTTTTGCTGTGTAATGTCTATCAATGGGAAAAGTCGTTCCCGCTAAAGCACCACAACCCAAGGGGGAAATATTCACTCGTTTGTAAACATCTCCTAAACGTTCCCAGTCCCGTTGTGCCATCTGCAAGTATGCTAAGAGGTGATGGGCTAAACTCAGCGGTTGGGCGCGTTGGAGGTGGGTATAGCCAGGAATGAGGGTTTCAACGTTGTTTTCCGCAATATCTAGTAATACTTTTTGAAATTCCCTTAAATACTGACGAATTTGTTGAATTTGGTCGCGCAGATAAAGTCTTGTATCTGTTCCTACTTGGTCATTACGAGAACGGGCGGTATGTAGCTTTTTACCGACATCGCCAATAATTTCTGTAAGTCGCTTTTCTACAGCAAAATGCACATCTTCGGCATCAATACCAGGTTGAAATTTACCTTCTCGGTATTCTTGCCTAATTTGTTCTAAACCTGTAACTAATTTCTCTCCTTCTTCTGGGGAAATAATTCCTGTGTGAGCCAGCATTTGAGCATGAGCTTGAGAACCAGTGATGTCATATTCTATGAGTTCAATGTCAAAACTGATACTGGCATTAAAACGAGCGATCGCTGGATGTAGAGCGGTTTCAAACCGCTGGCTCCAAGTTTGTTTTTCGGTCATAAATTAGAAAGGAGAGGTAATAACAATTTGTGATTTTAGACTTTGAATGAATATCAATTCCAAATTTAAAATCTAAAATCTAAAATTTAAAATCTAAAATCTAAAATCTAAAATCTAAAATCTAAAATCTAAAATCTAAAATTCATTCAACCGTAACTTGTTAAACTCTTAAACATATAGCCGATAACCATCCCAATTAACATTGCCCAAACTTGACCTGTTTTAACAAAGTTATTCCAAGCATTTTGCATCTATCCTAAAACATCTGGGTCTTGTATCTTAGTAGCTACAAAGTAGCTACAAGGTTAATATCAATGTGTATATTTCCCAAAAGGGAAAACAGTGTATCATGAAAATGCAAATATTCCATAATCTCTTTACCAAACGGGTGATCAGCTTATTGAATTAGCAGTAATTGATCCAATCAGCAGTTACCGAAATTATACGCAGTTTTCACTGTATTAACCTAACTCTTGATCCGATGCCAAGCGTAATTTCTCGGAAGTTCGCAAAATTTGTCCTGCTAACACCGCTGCACCAAAGCCATTATCAATATTAACCACACCAATACCTGCTGCACAAGAATTAAGCATTGTTAACAAAGGAGCTAAACCGCCAAAACTTGCACCATAACCGATGCTAGTAGGAACAGCAATCACTGGACAATCTGCTAAACCTGCAACCACACTTGGTAAAGCGCCTTCCATACCTGCCACAACAATTAATACAGATGCAGAATTAAGCAAATGACGATTATTTAATAAACGGTGAATACCTGCCACCCCCACATCCCAAAGACGCTGCACACGGAAACCATACAATTGGGCAGTCATAGCAGCTTCTTCAGCGACGGGTAAATCAGCAGTACCAGCAGAAACTATACCTATTTCTCCGGGAAAACGCGGTTGAATTTCATGGGGAATAATCGCACAAATCCTTGCTAATTCAAAGTATTGTAAACCTCTGACTTTTTTTTGCAGGATAGAATATACATCTGGTTGAATACGAGTGGCCATGACTACGGAAGTACGATGACGCATCACTTCCATAATTTGAGCAATTTGCTCAGGAGTTTTACCAGGACCCCAAATAACTTCGGGGAAACCGGTTCTTAAATGACGATGATGATCGATTTTGGCAAACTCACCCACAGATTCATAAGCTAAATCTTTGAGAGATTCAAAAGCTGTATCTGGGGAAATTGTACCATTAGCAACAGATTCTAATAGAGATTTTAAATTTTCAGGTTGACTCACAGCAGTTTTTTGGGGAATGGGGAATAGGGAATAGGGAATGGGGAATGGGGAATAGGGAATAGGGAATAGGGAATAGGGAATAGGGAATAGGGAATAGGGAATGGGATAATAGATAATTATTTATCACCAATCACCAATCACCCATCACCCATCACCCATCACCTACTTTGTAATTTTAATTTCATGAATGTTCCAGAAAGCACCACCCAAAGCAGAATATTTAATTCCTGCAAACTTATTTCTTACCGCTCCTAGAGAATAGGGATTTACCAAATAAATAAAGGGTAAATTCTCCTGTGTTATTTTTTGACTTTCAGCATAAATTTCTTTCACCTTCGCTTCATCAAATTCTTGAGCGCCTTGAATATAAAGTTGATGTATTTTTGCTTCCCAAGGTGCAACTTCCCAACCTTGAATTGGTTTTTGTCCTGGTTGGGGTTTTTGATTAAACATATGTAAAGCACCTTCAGGAGACCAAACACTTGCACCTTCATTGGGTTCTAAACCACCTGTTAAACCTAACAACGATGCTTCCCAATCTAAAGTATTAGAAAGTTTATCTAAAAAAGTATTCCATGCTAAAGGTGTGAAATCAACTTGGATACCTATTTTACTCAAATCTTGTTTAATTTGTGAACCCATTGCTTCACGGATTTTATTACCTGCATTGGTAAGTAAAGCAAATCTCACCCGGTTTCCTTGTGCATCTTCTAATTGATTTTGTGCATTGTATTTAAAACCAGCTTTGAGTAGTAATTCCTTAGCTTTTTCAGGATTGTAATTATAAACTTTTAATCCTTGTTCTGGAGTGAGATAATAAGGACTTTGGACAGAAATCGGTGAATTTTGCATTTGTCCCAAACCACGAAAAGTATTGTTAATCATGGTTTTTCGATCAATTGCGTAAGCTATAGCTTGACGAAATTCCACACTATTAAACCAACGTGATTTAATCGGATTAACAAGGGGTTTACCATTTCTTTTACCTTTATTCAAATTGAAAGAAATGAAACTTGTACTTGATGAAAGACCTCCATTATAAATTTGGAAATTACCTTGTTTTTCTTGTGCTTTGAGCAAAGAAAAATAATCAGGTGTCACTCCTACAAAGTCTAACCCACCAGAACGAAATTGCAGTAAAGATGTATCTGTAGATTCAACAATTTGCCAAATAATACGCTCAATATAAGGTTGGGGTTGACCTTGTGCATCTTTACGCCAATAATAGGGATTACGACGGAAAATTATCCGTTGACTGGTATCGTAACGTTCTAGTTTATAAGGTCCATTAACAATAATTTGCTCAGGTGGAGTATCTACACCCCACATTGTTAGAAATTTCGGTTTACCATCTTGATCTTTTGTTTTTACCGATTCTCTTAATACATGAGCAGGTAAAATAGCAGCACCAGCACTTTGTAAGAATGGTCTAAAAGGTTCGGGTACACTAAATTCTACTCTTTTCTTATCAACTTTTCTCACGGTTGGTAATTTGCGATCTTTTCCAATTCTCAAAATATCTCTCACATTAGTGGGGATGTCTTTATTCAGATAAATATCGTTATAGGTAAAGACGACATCATCAACGGTTAATGGTTTACCATCTGACCATTTTAAATTATCCTTTAAAGTGAAGGTAATTTTGAGTTTATCTTCGGAAACTTCCCAGGATTCAGCTAAATTTGGTTCTAGTTCACCCGTAATAGGATTTTGGCTAATTAGTCCCTCATAAGTATAACCGAAAATATTAGGTGATTCGGAACTGAGGGCATAGTTAAAGGTTTTGGGATCGCTGAGAATGCTAGTTACTAATTGTGGTACTTGCTGACTTGCATTACTTTTGAAGTTGCTGGGGTTACAACCTGTGATTGATAATGCTGTAAATGACAGGATGGTGATGAGTAATAAAAGGCGTGTTGTGTGATTGAGAATGTTTTTATTGAATTTCATAATTTTTTTCACAAAATATAACCACAAAATCTAAATACTATTTAGGTTGATGAACGGGAATTATTAAACGAGTCGAGAAAATGCTGTGTCATTGTCAAATATCTGATTCCTGCTGGTTCTAAAGCATTTTTTACTTCTGATGTACCAAAGTCTTTACTATTATTACTAATAAATTCTTTATTTTCTTGAGGATATAATTGATCATGATCTAGGATAGATTGTAATATTAAATTATCCATAATGTCATTTTTAATTAGTAATGTTTCTGGCTGTATCAATATTGATTGACAAATATTCTTAAGGTTATTAAAATTTACATTGATGATTTTTCAGAATTTCTTGCGTTGTGATATCTACTAATAATGCAATTTGCTGATTTTGATCTAAGACAATAATATCTGGAGAAGGTAGTTGAAATAAACTTTCTATTTTTTCTGGTGAATCAACTTGATTATTCCAAATATTAGAAATTAGTCTGATTTTAACTAATTCTTCAGGTTTATCTAAACTAAACATTTTCTCATCCTCCTATTAACTAATCACCAGCCACTAACAAAACTACAGCATAGGCACAAATACCTTCTTCTCTGCCAGTGGGACCCAATTTTTCATTAGTAGTAGCTTTGACACCAACTTGATTTGGTTCTAGTTGTAAAACTGCTGCTAATTTATCTCGCATTGTAGCAATATGGGGTTTTAATTTGGGACGTTCTGCAACAACAACAGAATCAATATTGCCAATTTTCCAACCTTGCTCAATAATTAACTGATTTACCTGTTTTAATAACACAAGACTATCAGCGCCTTTCCATTGGGGATCACTGGGGGGGAAATAATGGCCAATATCTCCTAAAGATAAAGCGCCTAACATAGCGTCCATAATGGCGTGAGTGAGAACATCAGCATCACTGTGTCCTAACAAACCGAGTTCATGGGGAATGTGAACACCACCCAAAATTAAAGGGCGATCGCTCACCAATCTGTGAATATCGTAGCCGTTACCAATTCTGATGTTCATAAAAAATAGAAGTTCAGGAGTTCAGGAGTCAGGAGTCAGGAGTCAGAAGATCAAGGAGTCAGGAGTCAGGAGTCAGGAGTCAGGAGTCAGGAGTCAGGAGTCAGGAGTCAGGAGTCAGGAGTCAGGAGTCAGGAGTCAGGAGTCAGAAGATCAAGGAGTCAGGAGTCAGAAGGTAAATATTTCTCCCCAGTCACCAGTCACCAGTCCCCAGTCACCAGTCCCCAGTCACCAGTCCCCAGTCCCCAGTCCCCAGTCACCAGTCCCCAGTCCCCAGTCACCAGTCCCCAGTCACCAGTCCCCAGTCACCAGTCCCCAGTCACCAGTCACCAGTCACCAGTCCCCAGTCACCAGTCACCAGTCACCAGTCACCAGTCACCAGTCACCAGTCACCAGTCCCCAGTCCCCAGTCCCCAGTCACCAGTCCCCAGTCCCCAGTCCCCAGTCACCAATCACCAGTCCCCTGTTCCCTCTCTTGTTGCCATTTTTGCAGCAAATCGGGACGACGGGAAGCGGTGCGTTGAATTTGTTGTTGAAAACGCCATTTGGCAATTTCCCTATGATTACCACTGAGTAGCACATTTGGGACTTTCCAACCGCGAAAATTGGCAGGACGGGTATACTGGGGAAAATCTAATAAACCTTCCTCAAAACTTTCAGCCTTGAGAGATTCTACCTTACCCACCGTCCCTGGTAGTAAGCGTACAACGCCATTTAATAACGCCATCGCCGGAATTTCGCCACCGGTGAGGATAAAATCACCCAAAGACACTTCACGAGTGACTAAATTTAGCACTCTTTCATCTACCCCTTCATAATGTCCACAAATCACCACCAATTGGTCATAATTTGTTGCTAATTCTCGCAGCAGGGGCTGATTTATTGTTTCACCTTGGGGACTCATCAAAATTACCTCTCGACGCGGTAAAATCGGCAAAGATTCCACAGATGCAAAAATCGGTTCAGGCTTCATCAGCATCCCCACACCACCGCCGTAGGGTTCATCATCTACCTTACGATGTTTATCTGTGGTAAAATCCCTGGGATTAACCAGATGTACTTCAGCAATCTGCTTGGCTAGGGCTTTGCCTAAAAGACCAGATCCCAGAACTGAACTAAAACTATCAGGAAAAAGTGTAACTATATCAAAACGCACAATAATTCGTATTTAATGACACTAAGATGAGATTGGGACATTTAACGTAAATTACCAATGAGGCACAAGGCACAAGACAGAAGGCACAAGACAGAAGGCAGAAGGCACAAGGCACAAGGCAGAACGTAAATATTTCTCCCCATATTCCCATCTTTCTATCTTCCCCTCTTTATCCCATTAAGAGTTCCTGTGAAGTCAGGAGGAGGTAATACTAGAGATAAACCGTAGCTATAGTATCTAAAAGTACCAGAATTCTTATCTTTTTAGTGGGAGCAAAAGTTTTTCTAATTACTTAATTTATGTTTAAATATTGTCACAACTAAATTTAAATTAATAATCCCACCAAAGTTAACAACTTCCAGGATGTATCGAGCCAGCTTCAGAAAAAAGAGTGTCAAGACCTGCTTTCGCCCCCAAAACTAAAGGGTAAACCCAGCCTGAAAGCACTATTTATTCTACCACTCTGGAATCAGCAGAAAGGTGAAAAACAAGGCGCTGGTGATGAGGAACAGTAACGGACATGACAGAACTTAAACTTCATCTGCGTTTAAGGAAAAGTTGGAGAGTCAAATTTAGCAACTCTGAAACTGATCAAAAGTGTCCTCTTAAAAAAGCAAAGGGCGAAAAGAAACAGGCGACTAAACCTGATTAAATTCACAAGCCATTCGCCACAAGCCTGGGAAACCTTTAAAGGCGATGGTTCCTGAAGTTGTTGACCACAGAAACACAATGCAGCAATTAAAAGCTAAATCGCTGGAAATGAGGACACCCCAAGCAACTAAAACCGCCGTTCTAGTTATCGGAGGCGCAGAAGACAAAGTTCACGGACGCGAAATCTTGCGGACTTTTGTTGCTCGTGCTGGTGCTAGTAAGGCATATATTACAATTGTTCCATCTGCCTCCCGCGAACCAGCCATCATTGGTGGTCGGTATATTCGCATTTTTGAAGAAATGGGTGCGGAAAAGGTTGAGATTTTAGACATTCGTGAACGCGAACAATGCGAAAACTCTCAAATTCAGGCATCCTTAGAAGCCTGTACTGGGGTCTTTTTAACAGGGGGAGATCAATTGCGCCTCTGTGGAGTTCTGTCAGATACACCGGCAATGGATATTATCCGCCAGCGGGTGCGAGCAGGACAACTGACTTTAGCAGGAACGAGTGCGGGGGCAGCAGTCATGGGACATCACATGATTGCAGGTGGAGGTAGTGGGGAAACGCCCAATCGTTCCCTGGTTGATATGGCCACAGGTTTAGGATTTATTCCTGAAGTTATCGTCGATCAACACTTTCACAACCGCAATCGGATGGGAAGATTGATTAGTGCGATCGCTGCCCATCCAGATCGTCTTGGTATTGGCATTGATGAAGATACTTGTGCTGTGTTTGAACGTGATGGTTGGTTGCAAGTATTAGGTAAAGGTAGCGTCACAATTGTTGACCCTACAGAACTTACCCATACTAACGAACACCATGTCAGTGCCAACGAACCATTGACTGTACATAATTTACGTCTACATATCCTCAGTTACGGAGATCGCTTTCATCTTTACCAACGTACTGTTTTACCCGCTGTGCATCGGATCTCCAGCTGACGGGATAGAGTATCTGAGGTTACACTGGTTGACCGCGCATTTATTTGTTGTTGCCAAAAAAATAGACAAATACTATCTAAAAAGAAAAAACTGTTTATAGTGAACAGTTTAGCGGTCAATTTCAGTAAGAAACTAGAATTTTGGTTCCGAATCTCCATCTACCTATTCCCATGAGAATCCTCAAGATCCAGACCTTACGCGGCCCAAACTATTGGAGCATTCGACGCCATAAACTAATCGTCATGCGCCTTGATTTGGAAAACCTTGCCGAAACACCCTCAAATCAAATCCCAGGCTTTTATGAAGGATTAGTTGAAGCCCTACCAAGTCTGGAGGGTCACTATTGTTCACCGGGCTGTCGTGGTGGTTTTCTGATGCGTGTACGAGAAGGCACCATGATGGGTCATATCGTAGAACACGTAGCTTTAGAACTCCAGGAACTAGCTGGAATGCACGTAGGTTTCGGCCGTACCCGTGAGACTGCCACTCCTGGAGTTTACCAGGTAGTGATTGAGTACCTAAATGAAGAAGCGGGACGTTATGCGGGACGTGCAGCAGTGCGGCTTTGTCAAAGCATTGTTGATCGGGGTCGTTATCCTAAAGCCGAGTTAGAGCAGGATATTCAAGACCTTAAAGACTTTTGGCGTGATGCTTCCCTTGGTCCTTCTACAGAAGCAATAGTCAAAGAAGCAGAAAAAAGAGGTATTCCTTGGATGCCTCTAGCCGCCAGGTTTCTGATTCAACTCGGCTATGGTGTGAATCAAAAACGGATGCAGGCCACAATGACCGATAAAACAGGCATTCTCGGTGTAGAATTAGCTTGTGATAAAGAAGCCACCAAACGCATCCTCGCTACCAATGGTGTACCAGTACCCAGAGGTACGGTGATTAACTTCTTGGATGATTTGGAAGAAGCCATTGAATATGTTGGCGGTTATCCTATAGTCATCAAACCTCTAGATGGCAATCATGGACGTGGTATCACCATTGATATCAGGAATTGGGATGAAGCTGAAGCAGGCTATGACGCGGCTAGACAGGTTTCCCGTTCTATTATTGTGGAACGGTATTATGTTGGGCGTGACCATCGGGTGTTAGTGGTAGATGGTAAAGTTGTAGCTGTAGCGGAACGAGTTCCCGCCCATGTAGTTGGTGATGGTAAATCCACTATTGCTGAATTGGTTGATGAAACCAACAAAGACCCGAATCGCGGTGAAGGTCATGATAATGTCCTGACTAAAATTGAGTTAGATCGTACCAGCTACCAGCTATTAGAAAGACAAGGTTACACCGTTAATAGTGTGCCTCCCAAGGGGCAAATTTGTTATCTGCGGGCAACGGCTAACCTGAGTACAGGTGGTATTGCTGTGGATCGTACCGACGAAATTCACCCGGAAAATGTCTGGTTAGCACAACGGGTAGTGAAAATTATCGGTTTGGATATTGCAGGTTTGGATGTCGTCACTACGGATATTAGCCGTCCGCTGAGAGAGATGGATGGTGTGATCGTGGAAGTTAACGCCGCCCCTGGTTTTCGGATGCACGTTGCTCCCAGTGTGGGTACTCCCCGCAATGTTGCCGGCGCAGTCATGGATATGCTGTTCCCCAACGAAAAACCGAGCCGTCTTCCTATCCTCAGTGTCACTGGTACTAATGGTAAAACTACTACAACTCGTCTGTTAGCACACATTTATAAGCAAACAGGTAAAGTTGTCGGTTATACCACAACAGATGGTACTTATATCGGTGATTTCTTGGTGGAAGCTGGAGATAACACTGGTCCTCAAAGCGCCCATGTGATCCTGCAAGATCCAACTGTGGAGGTGGCTGTATTAGAATCGGCACGGGGTGGTATTCTCCGTTCTGGGTTAGGTTTTGATGCGGCTAATGTGGGTGTGGTGTTAAATGTAGCTGCTGACCATTTAGGTATCGGTGATATTGATACCATTGAACAGTTAGCAAACCTGAAAAGTGTAGTTGCTGAAGCGGTGTTTCCTGATGGTTATGCAGTTCTCAATGCTGATGATCATCGTGTAGCAGCGATGGCAGAAAAAACAAAAGCCAATATTGCTTACTTCACCATGAATCCTGACTCGGAACTGGTGCGAAAGCACATCCAGAAGGGAGGAGTAGCGGCAGTATATGAAAATGGTTATCTGTCAATTGTTAAAGGCGATTGGACACATCGGATAGAAAGAGCAGAAAATATACCCTTAACAATGGGCGGAAAAGCGCCGTTTATGATTGCCAATGCTTTAGCAGCAAGTTTGGCAGCTTTTGTACAGAATGTGAGTATTGAACAAATTCGTTCTGGTTTGAGGACTTTCCGCGCTTCAGTGAGTCAAACACCAGGACGGATGAATTTGTTTAATTTGGGTAAATACCATGCTTTGGTAGATTATGCCCACAACCCTGCTAGTTATGAAGCTGTGGGATCTTTTGTTCGTAACTGGACAAGTGGACAGCGCATAGGTATAGTCGGGGGACCGGGCGATCGCCGGGATGAAGATTTTGTCATTCTGGGTAAATTAGCAGCTGATATTTTTGACTACATCATTGTTAAAGAAGATGATGACACTAGAGGTAGACCACGGGGATCAGCCGCAGATTTGATTATTCAAGGCATTAATCAGGCTAAACCTAATTGCCGTTATGAATCAATTCTGGATGAAACCCAAGCCATTAATAAAGGTTTGGATATGGCTCCTGATGGTAGTCTGGTGGTGATTTTACCGGAAAGTGTGAGTCGTGCTATTCGGTTGATTAAGGTGCGGGGTGTACAGGAAGAAATTCAGCCACAAAGCGCAAATACTACGATTAATGATTCCCAAAATGGGGTAGCACCTTCTTCCGTGGTTAATACCCTACTCTAATTTCCGGTAGGGATAATTTATGAATTGTCCCTACTGTTGATTTTTTTGTGTTATTAGTTCGTTGGGTTGTCGGTTTTTTTGTCTGAATCAGGATGTCTGGTTACTGAGCGACTTGTACTGAGCGGTTAGTGAGCGGAGTCGAACTACGGTTAGTGAGCGGAGTCGAACTACGGTTAGTGAGCGGAGTCGAACTACGGTTAGTGAGCGGAGTCGAACTACGGTTAGTGAGCGGAGTCGAACTACGGTTAGTGAGCGGAGTCGAACTACGGTTAGTGAGCGGAGTCGAACTATGTCGAAGTAAGTCGAAGTACAGGATTTCAGGATTTACAGGATGGGAAAGCATATAAATTATGCTATTGATCGTAATGAATAGCAATCAGCATTACAAGAAGTTGAACGGCTTTTATTTAATAAAAATAGAACCACAGAAGAAGATGCTTTATATGATTTATTAGTAATCAGGACTTACGCAAAATATCACGAAAGTAGGGGTAATTCATGAATTACCCCTACAGAAAAATCAGGTTTTGAGCCATGTATTGCGTAAGTCCTAGTAATATTGGTAGAAAAATATGAAACTGAAAATCATCCTTTAGAACCTGCAAAACCTCTACAAGTTTTACAACATTTGATGGAAGAAAGGGGAATGGATGAAGCAGATTTATTAAATATTTTAGGTCTTAAAGAAGGTGATCAGGAAGTCAATGCTATTCTTCAAGGTGATTGTAATATCAATGCAGAACAAGCTGAAGTTTTAGGTAAATATTTTCATGTTCCGTCTAAGTTATTTGTTTGATTACTGATAATTGGCGTTTATTTTCCATACGTTCACGCAGATAAAGATGAATTAATTTTACATAGGGTTTGCTGAATAAACCTAAAACCTTGATATATCAAAGGTTAGAGGCTGATAAACACAGAAATTAGTGCAAGGGTTTTGAAGGGTATACCGGAAAAAGTGTGCATTTTTGGGGATTTCAAGAGATGGCAAAGAAATTTTCAAATCTCCTCCTGACTCCTGACTCCTGACTCCTGACTCCTATGCCCTCACGGAAAGACTTTCTCAGCAACCCCTACATAAGAAATGCCAGTTTCTTGAGCTATTTCTTCAAAGTATTCAATTACATCCTGTTCTAAATCAATTGTGACCTGTTTTTTCAACTGTTTAGAATAGGGATTTTTAATAGATTGAGAAAAATCATAATTTTCTCTTATATTATATCAACTCTTGATATTGTTTTTGTTCTGATTTAAACAAAATTCTACTGTTTCTGAAATATCAAGAGACTTTGAGGTATTACCCGCACGAATATAGAGTTCTGATTTTTTATCTTTACCTTGCATCACAGCTATTATATCTGATTTTCTGACATCAATTGCACATACTGTTTTACTTTGTATTGTCTCAAATCTAACTGTAACTAATGACATAAAGCCAGGACCAATGCGATCGCAAATCAGATTTACAATTGTTTGTTCAAATTGATCTAGAGAACCTTTGGAAAGTGTAGCCAAATCTTGC
Source organism: Sphaerospermopsis sp. FACHB-1194 (assembly GCF_014696235.1). Classification (NCBI taxonomy): domain Bacteria; kingdom Bacillati; phylum Cyanobacteriota; class Cyanophyceae; order Nostocales; family Aphanizomenonaceae; genus Sphaerospermopsis; species Sphaerospermopsis sp. FACHB-1194. Next base: position 47,088 of record NZ_JACJPU010000043.1, read on the forward strand.
TCTAATCCAAAAATATTACCATCATCTTCAACTCCAATAATTAGCGTTCCACCTTCAGAATTGAGAAAAGCAGCAATAGTTTTAAGGACACTAAATTTTAAATCCTCATTTTTACGATTTTGTCTAACATCCCATTGCAAAGTGCTTTTATATTCTAGTTTCGGACTTTCTGGTAATTTTATCAGTTGAGAAATTGGTTGTAAATCACCTATTTTTCTAATAGTAGTTAAAAACCGTCTTAATTTTCGTTCCTCAAGTAATTTGTTGAGGGTATCTTCATTATCTGCTGTTTCAATCACAGTTTTATTAATGACTGCAATATATTTACCCCAATAGTCTTTTTCTAAAAGTTCCAGATTTTCAGTTATCCATTGTTCATTGTGAACATTACCCCACCGATTAAAATATGTAATAGCTTCTTGGATAGAATCGTGGAGAGCATCAAAAACATTACCCCGCATGGTTTTAGAAATATAGTCCCATGCTTGCAATTTAAAAGCATTTCGACAATCTATCACATTATCATTAGCAGTGAGGATAATCACCACTGATGAAAGATTACGTGCTTTTACCTCTTCCAAAATCACAAATCCACTGTTATCTTGCTCCATTCGCATATCAGCAATTATGACATCAAAAGGATCACATAACTTTTCTGTTGCTTCAACTACACTAGAAGCAGTCTGAATCTGACGATAACCATAATCATTTAACCACTCTATAAGTTGAGTGAGGTAGCCAGAATTATCTTCCACCAATAGCAAATGAATATTTTTAGTCTGCATAATTCTATAATTTTCAGAGATTTAAAAATGACACAAAGCAAATTATACTATATTCCTAGTATAACCTGATAGTGTGACTTATATCAAATTTAACACAATTAAGTATTTTCGCTTTTTGTATAAGGAATATAGATTTTAAATCTAGCTCCTTTCCATCCAGTTTCTTGGATGTGTCCGTTCATCTGTGTTAATGTTTTGCGGATAATGAATAATCCTAAACCACTACCATGACCTTCACTAGCGGTAGTTTTTAAAGGTTGAAATATCCAATCTTTTTTATCTGGGGGAACTCCTTGACCATTATCATTAAACTCAATTAATAGATATTTTTGCTCACCCGGAATATTAGCACCACGGATTCCCGGAGGATTGATAATATCCTCTGTAGATATAGAGATGTTTAAATCTAGTTTTTTAGCATTGTGTTTGAGGGAATTTTCTACTAATTCATTTAAAATACTTTTGATCTTTTCTTCATCACCATTAAACTCTGAATCACCATTTTTAATATCCAGAGTAATAGAAGCATTATCAATATGAGGGTTAGCTTCCCATTTTTCAAATAGTTTTTTGATTTTAAAATGATGATTTTTAATTTTAATCCCTTCATTAATGGCTTTGAGATCATTAAGAGCAATTTGAGTAAATTCTAGTTGTGTTAATAGTTTCTCAAATTGCTTATAGTGAGGGTCATCAACAGCAAGTTTTCTCATTGCACGTCTAGTTTTAGACTCAATAATTGCTAACTGATTATTAACAAAATCAGAAATATCGTGAGCAGTTTTGGAAATAATTGCTATAATTTGCTCGTATTCATCATTAGCAATAGTGGAAATTTGGGATTTTTCTAATGCTCGACGACGGTTAACTTCTTCAAATACATCCTCAATATCATTAATAATACCTGTAAGTAAGGGATCTTCTGTTTGAGAAAAACGCAAAATCCGGTAAGCAATGCCTTTGAGAATACTGATTTCATTAGCAATTTTATGATAAATTGCTCGATTTAGTATTTCGGTGTCATTCACACCACTTTGATAATCAGATTTGACCATTTTAAAATATTCTTCTTCACTTAAATTTAGTGTCAACATTTCCATTGCTTGAGAATAGCGTGGTGATTCCTCAGCAATTTGTTGTAACATCTTCACAGCAGTTTCATTATAAGGATTATGAGCGAGAATACTTCTAGCACTGGATAGTATTGACTTCTCTTTATCATCTGAGTTAGCAAGTGCTAAGTTAAAATACTTATTTCCTTGTTCGTAAGATTGAAGACAATAATAAAGTCTTCCTAAAGTAATATGAATAACATTTATATGATATTGGGGGAGACTATCAAAATCTATCGCTTGCAGTTGAGATATGGCATCTGTGTATTTACCCAAATGTTCTAGACATCTAGCGTATATAAAAGATATGTAATTATTAGATTTTATTTGTAAAAATCTCTCAAAAATATCACAAGCCTTTTCATAATTTCCCGACTCAGCTAAGGCTTTACCATAGCTAGTTAATGCTATTATATTATCAGGATTAATTTTTAAAGACCTCTCAAAAATATCACAAGCTTTTTCATAATTTCCCGACTCAGCTAAGGCTTTACCATAGCTAGTTAATGCTATTATATTATCAGGATTAATTTTTAAAGACCTCTCAAAAATATCACAAGCCTTTTCATAATTTCCCGACTCAGCTAAGGCTTTACCATAGCTATTTAATGCTATTATATCATCAGGATTAATTTTTAAAGACCTCTCAAAAATATCACAAGCTTTTTCATAATTTCCCGACTCAGCTAAGGCTTTACCATAGCTATTTAATGCTATTATATCATCAGGATT
>NZ_JACJPU010000044.1:0-47617 GCF_014696235.1 Sphaerospermopsis sp. FACHB-1194
TCGCTGCATTTAATATGTTGCATAGCGTAGGATCTGAAACTTTAGATCCGGCTAATTCTTTGGATAAATCAACTATTGATAAGGTAAATAAAACCTTAGCTTTTTATTGCAAGAGAGAAAAAATTGGTAATCCTCTAGAAATAGATGATCAGCCTAAATTAGATCCAACTAAATCTAATTTAAGATTTTCTGATCTATCAAAATCAACTCATTTAAGTTGGGCTAGATTTGCTGAATCTTGTGAACCATTAACTATTGTTTTTGGGAATGGCGATCTATTTCCGGGTATTCCGATGGTTGCCATACCAGATGTTAAACAAACAAACCAAGAGTATATCAACTATGACATTAGGGAGGGACTAAAACCCTTTATAGGAAATAAACGCGAGATTAACATTAGCACTAAAAATGCTAAACAATGGACTAAATCAGATTTTGTTAATCTAGTTAAATTCGTTACTGCAAATAACGGATCAAAAAACAAGATCAATGATTGTCAATTGACTATTAATGGTCAGGATATGTTTGATTTTTTAGCTGATGATTTGATTGATCAGCTAAGTTTGAATAGTTTGGATATATGTCTTGATGGTAGGGAAGTTGATGTTGATCAATTAATAGCGGAAATCGAAAAAAGACATTCTAAAAACATATATTTTGAGGCACCGCACGGGTTAGGTAAAACAACTTTCAGCACTGCTTTGAGTGCTTATTTTTGGGAATTGTTTAATATAGCGACTGTAGTCGTTACACCGACTATTTCGTTAAGAAAAAATTGCGGTGTTGGGTATAAATTACCTCAAGTCGATGAAAGTTTTTGGATGTATCAAAATCCTAAAAACTTTAGGGGTTGCGTCACTTGTCTTGATAGTTTATTTACTAGGGTTATGCCACTTTTGGAGGAACATGATATTAAGTATGTTTTGATTTTTGATGAATGCAGCAAGAATATCAATCACTTACATGAAGGTGACACACACATTAAAAAAGATAGGGCGCTGCACTTATCTAAAGTTGAAAAGTTGCTAAATTGTAGCGAATTGAATATATTTCTGGATGCTGACATCTATCAATCTGTTTTTAATTATGTGCAAAAATCAGCGCCAAGAAATAGTCTAAAAATAGGCACTAGTTTTAGATTTGATCGTGAGTTTGTTTTATGGGACGGATCAAGTCCTAAAGAGATGATCAAAGCAGTTCATTTAATACGATTGAATGAACCGAATGCAACAATTAACGTTAATTCACAATCTGCGAAGTTTGATGCAACATACACCCCAAAAAATATAGCTAACGCTTTGATGGATATGGGTATTTGGTTTGAAGATATCGTTGTACATGATGGTGATACTTTAGAACCTGATCACCCTGGGTTTGATATATTGTCAAAACCTAAACATATCCAAGAAGCGTATTTTTCAAAATTTTGTAAGGGGAAAATTATCATCACTAATCAAAATTTCTTTTCTAGCGGGGTGAGTGTTGCGTCACACTGTTTTGATTATCAATTTAATATTTTCTATAATCAAGGTTTGCCAACAGACGCGCTACAAATCCCGTTAAGGTTAAGAGACAAACCAGGATTACAGCGCCATATATGGGTAGCGAATACGGTTTTAGGATCAAGTACGTTAACAGGCTACACCCCTAAGCAAGTTGAGGAGCAATTAAATCTAAAAATACAATATTTTGATAAGGGTTATGAACGTTTAAGAGGTTATTATAACCCTGCTGATTTGGTTAGAAGTGCTTTGTCAAGCCAATATATGTATGAGATGATAGCTCTTGAATCAAACCTAAAGATCGGATCTATGTTTAGGCGTGCAGTTTTACGGTTGATGCAGCATAAGCAACATTGGACTTTGTTAGATGCTGCTAAATGGATGGATGATTATAAATCTGGGGTAGATAAGTATATTGTTGATAGGGTGTATAACCCAAACAAGGAATTGGGACAAACTGATCTGTATAGTGCGATAAAAAAGTCGCAAGCTGAAACTGTTGATGGGAAGAATGGCGAAGTGGCGATCGCACAATTGATTAGTGACGATGAGTATAAAAAGCTAGTTAGTCAAAACCAGAAATTTAGCAGTGAGGAGGAAATATTGCTTGATCGTTATCAGTTTAATAAAGCTTGTTTAGGGCTAATTCCTGACCCGAATAAAGACGATATTCGATTATGGCGTGATGGTTTTTGGAGGAAATTACAATCAGAATTTTCCTTATTGATTGATAGGTTTTGGTTTACCAGAATTGAGGAGTCGATTAAGTTAGAAAAGTCAGCTAAAAATAAACACTTCTTTGCTTTTGACTGGGTTAAAAAATCGGATCTTCCCAGATCGGTTTATTTACGTGAATTGGGGTTAGATTTTTTGATCCGCGAGAAATACTGGCTAGAAATCGGATCGTTAAAATTTGAATCATCGAAGTTTATTAAGTCACCTAACCAAGAATTTAGCAAGGAAGTTGAGGCTAATGGCGCAAAATTAACCGTTAATTTGACAGGGACTAGACTTGATCTAAGTAAAGGATCTTTGTTACAGTCAATAGCCGAAAAAATAGCTAATGACCCATTAAAAGCTAAGAATTTACTAGGTTTCAAACCGGAAAAAACTACTTTAGCTATTATTCGGCAAGTTTTAGATATCTTTGGCCACAAGATAGAAACTTTAGGGAACGGTAAAGCCACAAAATACATTTTAATTAGGGAGAATAATCAGGAACTTAGAAACCTTTACCATCAAAAAATTCGCAACTTGGTTGGCTTATCTGCGTTTAGTGAAAAAAACCCTTATGCCGACTTTGTTGATGAGTTGCTGATCAGCAATAATGAACCAATAACTTTAGACGCTAAAGCGATAAAAGCAGCAATTCCCCAAGTTGATGTTAAATCTCAATTCAATCTTGCTGATTTAGTTGATATTGGCGAAGCTGCTTTAGAGGGTGAGGTTAGCTTTAAGCTTGTTCCTTCATTCCCTTAGTTAAGTTATAGGGGCTAGTCCCCTATACTCGACACAATGTAAAACTGTAATTTTGTCTTTTAATTTGATTGAAACTGTTTCAAAATCTGGAAATAAAGCTATTAATTTTGATTGATTTTTCATTAGGTTTTTGTATTCTTGGGCATTTGGACATTCAATAACCACATGATTTCTTTTGACGCGAATAGCGCAATTATCTAGCATTTTTCCACCTAATATATGTATATTTCTATTATAATGTGTGTAATTTAGACTTGTTTAGTCGTAATTTAAGGAACTTATAAAAATGCCTAGATCAGCTTGCCAAGAAAAGAAAACCGCTTTCGCCCTTTGGGCAAATGGACATTCTCTTAAATACGTTAGGAAACAGTTAAACGGTATAATCACGGATAAGACGATCTACAGATGGTTTACCGAGTTTAAGCATGAAAATCCTGATTATAGGGAACGATTGGATGATTATGATATTGAGTTGAGTTCTAACAAAATAATAGAAAACCATAGTGATTGGCTTGAGCGTGCTATTAAGACATCTGAGGAAATAGCAGCGCAAAATAGGGAGATCCGGCTAAAGCTGCAAGATAAGTTATTAGTCGAGTTAAATAAGGAATATAAAGAGATAAATTTTAAAAATGTTGGTATCTTGGTTAGCTCACTTTGCAATATCCAGAAAAATGAGTTTATCGTTAATGGCCTGCATTTATTGGATGTCAATAGGGCGGTTGCAATTCTCGATTCACAAGGATATGAGGTGAGTGAAAAGAGTTAATAAAAAAAAATCAGCACTAGTTTTTAGTGCTGTACTTTTTTTAGATTGTTATGAATGGCGTTGTTACGGGTAAAACTGATTTTGCAGCCATTATTTTATGTGCCTGATCGAATAGTTCATTATCTTGGCGCGATCTTTCGTAATAAGGGCTATGTCGTTCCTTATAGTGAATATCTGCTAATTTTTTGGCGAGTGGGGACGGTATACCTAAAGTTTCATAATCTTTGATTATCCCGTTATATTCGTGATTATTCATTGTTTTTTGTGGGGATTTTTGTGGGGACTTATTTTTGATTTTAACACTCTATTTTTGTGAAGCAAAATATTATAGAAACTTTGTTTTAATTGCTGCTGCAATTCAACTATTTTCGGATCTGGTTTTAGTGTTAGATCGGGTATCTCTGTTTCAATGTACAAATATTCGGTTTCCATAATTTGTGTAGAGAGGATTTTTTTTTTATTATAGCTAGGGACTAGCTACTTACATTTTATGAGGTATAAAATAAATTACTTAAATTTTACATTACAGTCCGTATACTGTACTTAAAAATTAAATTGTAAGCTAACTGACTAAGTATATTAAGTAGTAAATACCCAAAGCCTTACACTGTAAGGGTTTTAGTTAAATACTAGATCCCAGAATGTTTTTAATTGTACAAATCAATCTACCAAATTAGTTAAAATTCACTTACAAAATTTTTGTATTTTAAAAAACTCAGTAGCTGATATACTTACAATTTTTTAGGATAAATATCTTACTAAGATGTTTAAGTATTAAATCTTAAAAACCTTATGCAGTAAAGGTTTCAGCAATTTTAAGGATTTGGCTAGGGCTAAACTAGGGAACTATATGGTATTTTCTAAAGTTGCCTTTAAAATCCAATTTAAGGGTTATTGAAAATAGCTAACGATGATTCTGTTATTAGGACTAGCTAAAGCCATTTAAAGGGTGTTTTTTGGCGGGTTTTTGGGGAATGGGTTTTTAACAAACCCTCCCTATTCCTTACTAGGTTTTCCCCAAAATTTAGCTAAAGCCTCACTCACCCTTAACTAATATATATATTATGGGAAAATGTCACCGATGTACACAAAAGTTACATAAAAACTTAAATAAAATACTTAAAAGGGGATTTTACCGTTATTCTATTTGGCATAACGCTTGATATGACTACTGACTAGCAAAAATATAGAGGGGATTTTGTGCGATCGCACAAAATCAGCTAATTTAACTATTTTGAATGCCGAATAATTCGGTATTATGATTCTGTATCAGATTGATACAAAAGTGGATATGGGAAATCCCATAACTGGCTTGTTGTAAGGGTTTCAGCCATTTTTAAGCAGTTCGACAATATCGTACCCCTGCCGAATTTGTTGGTGGGATTGGAAACCCTTACTGGGTATAGGTTTCAGCCATTTTACCGTGATCAAAAGTGGGATTAGCTTGCTTGATATTTGCTAGTTTTCATTAATGGTAATGAAAACTGATCTTAAAAAAAAACCTACTCGGTATATGAGTAGGTGACGTACAAAGTAAGGACAAGGACTAGATTTCTGGTAGTTCTATTGAGTCATTGCTTGCAAGATAGAACTTCATAATTGTTTCAGGTGTGTTCCCACAAATAGTCGCAATTGTTTTTATGTCAATTCCATCCCTGACTAGCCATGTTATGAATGAGTGGCGAAGATCATAAAAGTTTAATTCTTTGCTGATAGCTTTAGACAAGGCTAAATTTTTTACGATAGGTTGCCAATACCGTCGATTAAAATTAGCAAGATCAAGGTATAGTCCAGAGTAGCTTGGAAATACTAGGTTTTTTTCATTAGGAATTTTTGGGATATTGTTGATAAAGTCAATCATCCCTTTATTGCACGGAAATATCCTAGCTGCTATTCCGTTTTTAGTTCCTTGTTGCAATTCTCCGATGACATACCTCTTGTTAAAAATTATCTGCATTTTGTCGCCATTTATTTTGATATCTTCCCAAGTCAGTGCTATAGCTTCGCTAGGCCTGCACCCGGTTCTAATACGAAACTCGACAAAATCAGCATAATATGTGCTGCTGTACGCGCTTGCATCGTTGTCATACCTACCGGATCTGAATGCAGCTAGGATCATCTTGGCTTCGGTTTTTGTGTATATCTGGATGTTTCGATCATCTATTTCTAAGAGGGGGATTAACGCGGCTATGGTATTGCTTGCTTTAGTTTTACCTAGCTTGATTGATAGGTTTACAGCACTCCTAAGTGTCCTTAAACTCGGTTCTAAATATCCATCTGATAGATTTTCCGATCTTAACCATGCAAGCAATTTATCTGCATTCGCTAGATTTAAGCACTCTTTGGGGCATTTTGATAGCCATTTTTCGATAGGTTGCCATTTGGCGCGGATCGTCGATTTAGGTGTATCGGGTTTGAGTGCTTTATAATTCTCCCAGATTTCCTTTAAATCGGGTTCATTGTTTATTGGAAGTGTTGCTATTTCTGTAAGCTTAGGATCAGTTTTTTTAGCTAAACCATATTTGATCAGTGACTGATCAAAACATCCTCTAAAAAAGTCGGTTTCGATCTCTTGTGCAATTTTGACTGTTGCTTTGAGTCCCTGTTTTGTTAATGGGAATGTGTATTTTTCAAAGCTGATTTCTCTTGACCTAGCACGTAACCTTAACCTATAGTTGCCATTTTTATCTTGTTTAGTACCTATGGTGACTATTTCTAGTTCAGTGTTAGCACGTTTAACAGCGTCTAATAAATCAGTGAGGGTTTTTAAATCTTGCATCTTGTCCTACCTACCAAATAGTTAAATCTGGTGATTGGTAGGGTTAGGATTTTTGCCCCAAAATTGCCCCAAAAATAATAGCAAGTGAGGGACAACCAACGGAATTACAAGGGTCGCGGGTATAGCTCAGTGGTAGAGCGCAACCTTGCCAAGGTTGATGTCGCGCGTTCGAATCGCGTTACCCGCTCTGAAAATAATAACATAGAAATAGAATAAGTAACCAAAAAAGTCATTAGGTCTGGGAAATCATGATTAGATTTTCAGACCTAAAATTTTTAATTGTATAAACTCCTGCCTTCTGCCTCCTGCTTCCTATTTTGTCTAATTGAAAATAGCGGCTACAATGCTTGCAGAAATATACTAGAAATAATGCTAAGTGTGGGGATGTTGACCAAAAAGTAATTTTTGGCATTCCCACCCAAAACCGTTAACAAAAACTCGCTCAAGTTATTTAGACTGCTTGTGCCATCTCAAAAACCGGAAAAAATAGACTTCAATACGGATTATACTTGTCCTTGTCGTCGTCGGGGGCGGTTAATTCCCATTACCCTGACAGAAGCATTTGGCTGCGATCGCTGTCAGCAAATATTTGTCGTTGAAGATAATGGATATGTACTGGAGCAACTTTCTACCACTTATCCCTATAAGCGGGCTTGGCGCTGGACAGGGAAAAGCTGGAATCTGATTCAACCAAAATTGGCAGAAAGTTATCTGCCGATAGCGTTGGGCATTATTTTCGTGTTAGTCATTATATGGCTACCGTTAGCATTACGCTTGGCAAATGGTTCGAGTATTATTGCTTGGGCAATAGTGGCGGTGCTATTAACTATTCTGCCAGCAATTATGGTCTGGCTTACTTACAGACGTTAACTGCATCAGCGCCCCGGATTTATCCGAGGAACTAATCCAAAATCTAAAATCCAAAATCGGATGACTGTTGAAGCTTTTGATGATTATCCCGAACCAATGAACAGCGCCAAACGCGCTTATCAAGCTTCCCTGAAGTTAGGAACTACCAAAGGGGCAGACCGAAGTCGCGCTGTGTTGGCAATGGCACGGGCGCTAAAACGCTCCTTTGACGACATTCTCGAAGCCAATACCCTGGATCTAGAAGCTAGTCGGGAAATGGCAGTACCAGAATTAATTTTGGATTGGCTGAAATTAACTCCCTCTCGGTTAGAGAATACTGTTGAGATTCTCCAACGTTTGGGGGAATTATCCGATCCCTTGCGACGGGTGAGAAATGCTGATTATCAACAGGAAGATTCTCAAAGTTATACCCAGTTGATGCCTTTGGGAGTAATTGGGTTTATTTATGAGGCTTTTCCAGAACTAGGGGCGATCACTGCTGGTTTTTGTTTGAAAACTGGTAATACTGTGATTCTCAAAGGCAGTACAGAAGCTAGTCATTCTAATGCGGCGATCGCCGAAGTTCTGCAAACAGCCATTAGTGAAGTTGGTTTACCCCCAGGTTGTATAGAATTAGTCACCACTGAACATGGTACTTCTTTACGGGATTTAGTCACTCAAGACCAGTATTTAAGTTTAGTCATACCCTACGGACGTTCTAGCTTAATTCAGCAAGTAGTCAGACAAGCCACCTGTCCCGTGTTAAAGTCAGCAATGGGCAATTGTTACCTGTACTGGTCCCTCAATGGTAGTTTAGAAATGGTACGCTGGATGATTTTAGATAGCCATAAAAGTGAACCAGATCCAGTCAATGCCATTGAAAAAGTTTTAATTCATCGTCAAGCTTTACCATCTTCCTTGCCTGTGCTGTGGAATAGCTTAAAAGAAAAAGGCTTTGAACTCAAAGCAGATGCAGAATTAGTAGAAGCCTTTCCCCAATTACAATTAGCAAAAGACGGAGAATGGGGAACACCGTATTTAAGTAAAACCGTAGCGTTTAAATTAGTAGATAGCTTAGAAAGTGCGATCGCTTGGATTAATCAATATAGTAGCGGTCATGCGGATGCAATAGTTACAGACTCTTACCAAGAAAGTCGCCAATTTGCATTAGGAGTCAATAGCGCCTCTACTTATATCAATGCTTCCCCTCGGTTTTCTCGTAACCCTTCACGGGGAGATTCCGTATTTTTGGGAATGTCCAATCAAAAAGGACACCGTAGAGGGTTTATTAGTTTGGAAACCTTGACAACGGTGAAGCATATTATTCAGGGGAATGGAAGGTTTTAACAGATGAATTTGCGGTTAATTTTTTATCATCAACAGTAGTATTATAGATAAAATCCATGAATACACTTTACGACTCGGATTTTTATGGATGGACAAAAGAACAAGTTCAACTACTAAGAGAAGAAAAATGGGAAATACTCGATAAGTTAAACTTAATTGAGGAAATAGAAGCCTTGGGAAGACAAGAAAGAAGAGAATTAGTTAACCGTTTAGCCTTGTTATTAGGACATTTACTAAAATGGCAATACCAACCAGAAAAACGCAGTAATAGTTGGTTAGCCACCATTCGAGAACAGCGCACTCAAGTCAAAAGAATATTAACAGATAGTCCCAGTTTAAAATCTTATTTAGAAGAAGCTTTGCAATTAAGTTATGAAGATGGAATTAACTTAGCTGTTAAGGAAACTAATTTACCTTTTGAAAGCTTTCCACAAAGTTGTAATTATACAATTTTACAAATATTAGATAATGAGTTTTTACCAGAATAGTAGTAATTAAATCTTGTCAGAATCAGGATATACAGGATTTAAGGATTTACAGGATTTGTTTTTTGCTATTGCTTGAAGTTCAGGTAAGTCTTGTACATTTAAACTTTTAAAGTGATACAGTTATCTATTTAATATTTAATAATAAGAAAACTAGATGTTGTTCATTGTCCAACTTTATATCCTTTTATTCTTTTCATTATCACAAATATCAAATACTATAGTAGTTTAACTTAAGAATGAGACAAAAAGAGTGTAAGATTGAAGAGAGAAGGTATAGGAGTAGAAATCATGGCTTATAGTTTAGATTTAAGACAAAAAGTAGTAGATTATATAGAAAATGGTGGTAGAGTCACCAAAGCGGCGCAAGTGTTTGGAATAGGAAGAGCGTCAATCTACAGATGGCTGGAGAGAAAGGAACTGGCAGCAACAAAGGTAAAACATCGTCAGCGAACGCTAGATATAAGAGAATTGTCAAAAGATATACAAGAAAATCCAGAAGCTAGATTAAAACAGAGAGCCGAAAAATTCGGCGTAAGTACAACTGCAATTTTTAAGGCACTAAAAAAAATGAAAATAACCAGAAAAAAAAAGAACTACGTTATCGAGAAAGAAGTAGAAAAGAAAGGATAAAATATTATCAGGATTTACGAAAATTAATCAAAATATATGGGAGTAAAAGTTTAGTATTCGTTGATGAATCAGGATTTGAAGAATTTCCAGATTGTATTTATGCTTGGTCAAAAAGAGGGAAAAAGGTTTATGGAGATAGACAAGGAAAGAGGGGAAAAAGAGAAAACTTAGTCGCAGGTAGAAGAAAAGGAAAAAAAAATTTAATCGCACCAATGATATTCACAGGAAGTTTGAATGCGGAAGGTTTTGAAGGCTGGTTATCAATATATTTATTACCATCATTAACCATTACATCAGTTTTGATTATGGATAATGCACCAATTCATCGAAAAACAGTGATTAAACAAATAGTTGAAGATGCAGGTCATCAGGTCATATTCCTCCCTAAGTATTCTCCTGATTTGAACGATATTGAGCATGATTTTAGTGCTTTAAAGAGAGCCAGAATGTATGCTCCTTCAAATACACCCTTAGATGAAATCATCCGTGATTATTGTGCAGCTTAATGTCTCATTCTTAAGTTAAATGACTATATCTATAACAAATATCGAAAATTAAAACAATAACCAAAATCCTGAAAATCCTTAAATCCTATAAATCCTGATTCAGACAAAAAAGCCCGCACTCGGCGGACTTAATAAACATCAAAAACCTAAAAATTACTTCGCATTCTCTTGATAATAAGTGTGATAAACTTTACCACCCTCATCAGGAATAAAACGACAAACCTTAGCAGAATGCAGTAATGCCTTCCAGATAGGAACATCAGACTTATAGTAATAGTCACCCATCACAGGTTTAATTGCTTCCGTTGCCTTCAACAAATTGTAGTGAGGCATATTCAAAAAGATATGATGGGCAACATGAGTACCGATATCATGATGGATATGGTTAAAAATGCCATAATCTCTATCAATGGTAGAAATTGCACCCTTTAAAAAAGTCCAATTATCACCACGATACCAAGGTAAATCTTGTTCTGTATGGTGTAAATATGTCACCAAATCCAACCAAATTACAAACACAACGTAAGGACCAGCGTAGTATTTAATTAACCACATCCAACCCCATTGATAGGTAAGGAAACCTAACAAACCTACCATCCCAATCCAAAGGATAGTGCTAGTGATAATATCCCACTTTTCTGAAGGTTTAAACAAGGAACTTCTGGGGTCAAAATGTGAACCACTTTTACCTGGTGTGCGCTGAAATAAATAGATGGGGTAAGCTAGAGGTAAAAACAGATAATAGCGGATTAGCTTTTGTAGAAAAGGTAATTGCTTATATTGAGATTCACTCAAAGGATACCAGCTTTCATCATTTTCCACACTGCCAGTATTTTTGTGATGGGTTCTGTGGCTAATTCTCCAACCGTGATAAGGTACAAGAATAGGTGTATGGGATAGATGACCAACCAAATCATTTAGCCATTTGTGCTTAGAAAAAGATTGGTGTCCACAGTCATGACCTACTACAAACAAAGCCCAAAACATAGTTCCTTGCATCACCCAGAAAACTGGCCAGAAATACCAAGAATCTAGATAATTTGCCAGTGCATATAAACCAGCAACAATAGCAACATCACGGAAAAAATAATAGAGTGATTTAGCGACACTCGGCTCAAAACATTCAGCAGGAATAGCAGCTTTTAAATCTGCAAGAGTGAAAGGCAGTTTATCTTCATCCTGAGAAGATTTAACAGCAGGATTTTGGTTGAATTGAACTGATTCTAATTGCACTGGATTTGTGAATCTCTAAAACGAAAAGTAATTAAGGTAGGGTGGGCAATGCCCACCAAAACAGGCAAAGTTGAGAAAAATGATTTAATAAATTTTGCTTGATTAAATCATGAGGTTAATTATTGAATTTAAGCTAGAGATTTAGCTTTCTGGGCGTAATATTCATCAAAAGTTGTATAACCAATGTCAGTTTTATAAAGTTGACATTCGTTAGTAATTTGTTTCATTAAATCCCAAGAGAAATTACATTCTTCATGGAGATATTCACCCCAATTTTTCTTAATGCTATCGTAAGCTAACCGCAAATTGTAGGAGGGAATAGCAGTAGAAATATGATGGGGAACGTGAACGTTAATATCGTGACAAAGGATTTCTACCCAACGAGGATAATCACAGTGAATAGTTCCAAATAACTGCGCCATCGCTTCGTTCCATTTGTTAGCGGTTTCAAAAGGAACATCTGCGGTTGTATGGTGAACAATGGTGAAGGTACTCATCCAGAAATGGTAAACCATCCAAGGAATAAACCAGAATTTAATAAAGCCCCAAACACCAGTTGTAATAATCAAAGTGGGAAAAACAATAGCTGCAAAAGCTACTACCACACCTACAGAAAGTTTCACATTAGCCCGATCTTTTGCTTGGAACTTCCGCGCATCAAAATGCACAACTGCCCAATGTCCGATAGAACCTACCCACCACAGACGCTTCCGCATGAATAATTGAAAAGCAGACTGTCTGGTTTTATCCCAACCTGCAAAAACCTCTGGTCTGATGGGATGCCATGCGTTATCCTCATCTAATTTATTTGTATGTTTATGGTGATGATTATGTTTAATTCTCCAACTGTGAAAAGGGTAAATTAAAAACATCATGAAAAAATGCCCAACCAGGTCATTTACCCAACGACGGTTTGCAAAAGAACGATGTCCGCAGTCATGACCTATGACAAAAAATCCTGTTAAAGCCGTTCCTGTAAAAATCCATGCTATGGGTAAAAGAAACCAGGGAGAAATAGCCAAAAAATAATAGCCTAACGCTGCCATAGATAAACTGATAATTACAGTAGTCCAGGCTTTGCGGCTATTTTTCTGAAAACATTCCTTGGGTAGACTTTTGATAATATGTTTTAGTTTGATTTCGTCTTTACTAAGGTTTGTGGCGACGAAAGTTTCCTGGTCTTTGATTAGTGATGTAGTCATGAATACCTGAAAAACAGCAAACTGGGCTGCAAAGTCATAATCAAAATGAGTTTACAGCTAAGTTTTGTAACATTGAATTTCTGAAATTATAGCAACCTAAGAGTAACTTAGGATAGATGAAAATTCAAAATTCAAAATTAAAATTCAAAAATTCATAATTTCTATTTTGAATCTCCGTAATTACACGCAAAAAGCCAATAGTTTCATACCCAAAAAACGACTATAAAACTATTGACTTTAAACATCAATTATGCGTTATGCTCTTTTATCTGCCAGTTTAATATTTGTTGCTAAACCAAGCAGTTGGAGTAATTGAATAGTCATCCAAGTCATATCAATTTCCCACCATTGCAAACCGTGACGGGCTGAATATTGAAAAGCATGGTGATTATTGTGCCAACCTTCACCAAATACCAGTAAAGCTACCCACCAGCAATTGGTAGAATTGTCACCGGAATCTGGATATGTGCGATAACCGAATTTGTGAGTCGCACTATTTACCAGCCAAGTGCAGTGATAAACCCAAACAATGCGGACAAAAATACCCCAAACCACAAAAGACCAACCACCTAAGAAAAACAGTACCAATCCCAGGGCAATTTGTAAGAAAATGAAATATTTCTGTAAAAACTGATAAACTGGGTCATCACTAATGTCTTTTGTGAAGCGAGGAACTTCAGCATGAGCGGGTGAGTGATAAATCATCCAACCAAGATGACTCCACCAGAAACCCTTATTTGAGTCATGGGGATCATTAGCGGTATCGGAATGCAAATGATGGATTCGGTGTATACCCACCCATTCAATTGGTCCACCTTCACAGGTGAGAGTTCCACAGAAGACCAAAAAATACTCCAACCATTTAGGAGTTTGAAAACTGCGATGGGTAACAAGACGGTGAAAACCCAGAGTCACACCTAAACCACCGCTAACCCAGTAGAGGAATAATGCAACACCAACTGCTCTCCAGCTAAAGTTACTGGGAATTAAAGCAAATAAAGCGCCGATGTGCAGGCCAATGAAGAACAGGGTATTAACCCAGTTAATTTTAAGTTTAGTGGAAGTAGCAATTGTCATGCAGTAACCTTTATAGGAATTGTCCAGCCTAATCTGCGTGATTTAGAAATCCGCATATTTAGATTATTTTTTTTAATGAGGAAACAATGAACAGCTTAGAGCAGCTTCGGGAAGCAGAACAGGCACTATTAGAAATTTTTTATGGTATTGACGCTCAGGTCAAGCATAATCTTCAAAGAGTTCTGAATGCCTTTCGGAATCATCGTGTAGGGGCGCACCATTTTGCAGGTGTCAGTGGTTATGGACATGATGACTTAGGAAGAGATACTTTAGATCAGGTTTTTGCTGAGGTCATGGGAGCAGAAGCTGCGGTGGTGCGAGTGCAGATTGTTTCAGGAACTCACGCGATCGCCTGTGCGCTGTATGGTGTGCTTCGTCCTGGGGATGAAATGTTAGCAGTAGTGGGTTCTCCCTACGATACTTTGGAAGAGGTAATTGGCTTGCGAGGGCAAAACCAAGGTTCTCTTATTGAGTTTGGCATAAAATACCGCCAATTGGAACTAACCAAAGAAGGAAAAATAGATTGGCCAGCTTTAAACACTGCCATAACAGAAAATACTCGTTTAGTTCTCATTCAGCGTTCCTGTGGATACTCATGGCGGCCTAGCCTTTCCATAGCCGAGATTGAAAAAATAATTCACATCGTCAAACAACAAAACCCCAACACAGTTTGTTTTGTAGACAACTGCTACGGAGAATTTATAGACACCCAAGAACCAACCCACGTAGGTGCAGACCTCATAGCCGGGTCATTAATCAAAAATCCAGGTGGTACACTGGTTACAGCAGGGGGATACATAGCCGGAAAAGCTGACCTAGTAGAAGCAGCCGCCTGTAGACTTACTGCCCCAGGAATAGGTAGTGCGGGAGGTGCAACCTTTGATCAAAACCGCTTGTTATACCAAGGATTATTTTTAGCACCCCAAATAGTCGGGGAAGCAATGAAAGGAACGTACCTAACAGGGTACGTATTTGATAAGTTGGGTTATCCTGTGAACCCCGCACCCTTAGCACCAAGAGGGGATGTGATTCAAGCGATTAAACTCGGTTCAGCCAAAAAACTGATTGCTTTTTGTAAAGCTATTCAACAAAATTCGCCCATTGGTTCTTATTTAGACCCCGTACCTGATGAAATGCCGGGATACGAAAGCCAAGTTGTGATGGCTGGGGGGACATTTATAGAAGGTAGCACCTTGGAATTATCAGCCGATGGACCTTTGAGAGAGCCTTATATTGTTTATTGCCAAGGTGGTACACATTGGACTCATGTATCTATTGCGTTACAGACAGCTATTGAAGCTGTGGGAGAAGCATGAGATAATTTTTACTCACGCAGAGACGCAGAGGCGCAGAGAGTATGATTGAGAATGAGATTACGGGAGTTATTGTTGATGTGGCTTATAAGGTTCACACAACTTTGGGACCTGGTTTGTTGGAGTCTGTTTATGAGACTGTGATGGATGTTGAGTTGAGACGGCGAAAGTTGCAAGTCAGAAGACAGGTAGTTATTCCTATCACTTATGAGGGTGTGGTTTTGGAGGAGGGTTTCCGTGCTGATTTGATAGTTGAAGACAAGGTGATTGTCGAACTAAAATCAGTAGAAAATCTCAATCCTGTACACCACAAGCAACTATTAACCTATTTACGCCTTGCTGATAAAAAAGTTGGACTAATCATAAACTTCAACGTCAAACTCATCAAAGATGGCATATCACGAGTAGTCAACAACCTCTAAAAACTCTCTGCGTCTCTGCGCCTCTACGTGAGCTTTTATTCCGGTAATTTATACTGCGCTACGATTCGCTTCGCAAACTCCGGTACATGATCTTCTAATTTCTCTGGATGATTCCGTTTAACATACAAGTAGTTTCTTGTAAAGTGGGAATCCATTGAAAATTTCCCATATTCCAATCCTTGTGGTCCGATTTTGTCTATGACGACTCCCATTAATTTGGCTACCCACATGGGTAAGGTGACGGCTTTATCGTAGGCTTCTATTCCTTGTTGTACGGCGGCTTTTCTGTCTCCTTTGGACATCACCGGTTGGGTGTGGAGTTGGTCTTTGACGAGTTCTAGCATTTCTTTGCCGGTATCGTTTCTCACTACTATCCATTGCCAGTTGAAGGGTGCGCCCATGTATCCTACTACTATATCTGCTAAGGAGTTGACGTAATCAAAGCAACTCATACATGATGGGGCGAAGATGTCTTTGAGTACGTTGGTTTTGAGGCCGAAGAAGGGGACTTTTTCTTCTGATCCGTCTTCGTGTTTGAAATGTACCCGGAAGTCTTGCATAAATTCGTAGCTGACTACGGTTTCCGGGGATCTGCTGGTGGTTTCTAGGAATTTTTGCAGTCCGGCGCGGGTAACGTTATCTACGCATGGTGTACCGAGGACGTAGAGTTTTTCTAGTCCGAGTTTTTTCTCGACGGCGCGTAATGCTTGTATTTGACATCCTACTCCGATGACTAATAGGCGTTTCATTCCTGATTTTTCGATTTGTTCTAATACGGAGAGGTTGGGGGATAGGGTGGGTTTATTTACTTTGGCTGCTAGTATTTCTTCGGGGGTGCGGGCGATGATGGGCATGGGTTGAAAGCGGTCTTCTTTGGAGTTTTGCACACAGACGACTCCTTCAACTAAGCCCCGGTTGAGCATTTCTATGGCTATGGTGCTGACTATTCCTGTCCATTGTGCGCCTTCGATGGGTTGTTGTTTGCGGGCGGCTATCATTTCTTGATGTACGCCAAAATAGAGTTCGTTTTCGTCTTCTAGGTTGCGGGGGCGGTTATGGGTGGTGGTTTCTAGTTCGTCTATTCTTTGGGTGATGAAGGCGCACGCTTCTTTGACGTAGTGGATATAGTAGGTGTCGCATAGTCCGCATTCGCTACAGAGTTCTTTTGCGGGGCGCACGCTTCCGGGTTTGAGGGCTTTGGCTTTTTTGTGTTTGCTAGAATCTATGGTAGTCATTTATTTTGTTTGTTTTTCTTGAATATCGCTTTTATTACGATACCGTTACAAGCTATGAACTTGAAGATTGAGATTGAACAAGAGGAAGACGGGCGTTTTATTGCTGAGGTGATAGATATTCCCGGTGTTTTGGCTTATGGAAATACAAGACAGGAAGCGGTAGCTAAGGTTCAGGCTTTGGCTTTGCGGGTATTAGCGGATAAATTGGAACATGGTGAAGTACACTCAGATTTATTTAGTGTTTCTTTTGCAGCAGCATGAGTCAATGGTCTAGTCAAAAAGCAAAGCGCGTTTTAGCCGCATTGTTGCGTATTGGATGGGAAATCAAACGTCAATCAGGTTCACACAAAATTCTGTCACGTCCTGATTGGGATGATTTCGTTTTTGCATTTCATGATAATGAAGAGATAGGTCCGAGAATGTTAGCAAGAATCAGTAAACTTACTGGTTTAACTCCTGATGATTTGTGATGTGGATTCCTTTATAATTGTGTGTATTTTATAGTTTATTGATAAAGGAATTGACATTATCAAGCCTTTTAACTTAGAATTTAGCTTGTTATTTTATTAACCTCTTACAAATGAAAGATAACATTTTTGACTTTCTGAAGGGATACAGTGCAGAAGATATTAGTGAAAGAGTTTCCTTGTACAAGTTATTTGGCGGATTCTTATTTACATTTGCACTTTTCTATGCAGCATTTTGGTTTGTTCCGCACTCAGATACTGTCAATGACATTTTTGGAATGAAAATTAGTAACGCATTCGGAAGTCTTGTATTAGCTACTGTTACTTGTATCATAGTAATACTATTTGTCGGTAAGAAGAACCAGTCTAACCCATAAAATTTATCCACTTATGAATTTTTTATTAATCAGCCCTTCGGTTAATTTATCGAGGGTTTTTTGCTGTTAAAATACATCTTCCATTATCCCACAAAACCGCCTGAGAATTAATTCTCAGTCTCATAGCAAAAGTCTGTTAAAACAGACTCAACGAATTATCATTTCAATAACCGAATATAACCAGCTTGTTCAAAATGATGATCTGTAGTTAATGCTTCTTGAATATCAAATTGTTTCATCACTATAAAAGGTGTATTAGAAGTTGTAAAAGATTTTGATGGAGATACCTATAGAGCTATATATACTGTGAAATTAGCAAAAGCAGTTTATGTTCTTCATGTTTTTCAGAAAAAATCAAAACATGGTATTGCTACACCAAAACAAGATATTGATTTGATTGAAGCAAGACTGAAAAAAGCTAAAGAACACCATGATCAAATAAACCAATAAAACCCAGGAGAATTATGTCAGAAAATATCGAAATTCAAACTAGCAGTGGTAATGTATTTGCTGATTTAGGTTTACCAAATGCTGATGAAATGTTAGCAAAAGCAGAACTAGCTCGAAAAATTAGTCAAGCTATTACCGCACGTGGACTAACTCAAATGGAAGCTGCGGAACTATTAGGAATTGATCAACCAAAAGTTTCTGCTTTAATCAGAGGAAAACTGACAGGATTTTCTTTAGAAAGAATGTTTAGATTTCTCAACGCTTTTGGTAGTGATGTGGAAATTACAGTTAAACCTAAAGCAATTAATTGTAAGGGCGAAGCATTCGGACAGAATATTAATGGTTTCAGCAATAGGTTATCACCCGAATGCTTCGCCCCTACTGAATCGACTCTCTAGAATCAATTTTGATGATCATAGCAACAGAAATTTCTCAAGTTCCCACTTT
The DNA here is from genome assembly GCF_014696235.1 of Sphaerospermopsis sp. FACHB-1194. Taxonomy (NCBI): domain Bacteria; kingdom Bacillati; phylum Cyanobacteriota; class Cyanophyceae; order Nostocales; family Aphanizomenonaceae; genus Sphaerospermopsis; species Sphaerospermopsis sp. FACHB-1194. The sequence goes on from NZ_JACJPU010000044.1 coordinate 18,573, forward strand.
CTCCAATAACCATTTTACCGCACTTTCCACATCTGAAACTTGTTCCCCTGGTGGTACAGGTGGACGTTTCACCATTACTACTTTTATTCCCATTTCTCGCGCTGCAATAATTTTAGGATAGGTGGCATTTCCACCGCTATTTTTACTCACAATAGTATCTATATTATATTTAGTTAAAATTTCCCTTTCATCTTCTAAAGTAAAAGGTCCCCTATCCAATAACATTAAACCAGGAGGTATTACAACATCAGCAACAGGTGGATCTATCATTCGCATTAAAAACCACATTTTTTGTAAATGAGAAAAAGCAGATATTTCTTGTCTACCAATGGTTAAAAAAACCCGTTTTATTTGATGTTTGAAAAGTTGATGTTCTAAAGCTTGATTTTCTAAAGCTTGGTTTTCTAAAGCTGCTGCTGCTTCTGTATTATTTTCTACCTCAATCCAAATATCACCCGGTTGTTTTTCCCAAGGGGGACGATTTACTAATAATCTAGGAATACCCATTTGTGTAGCTGCTGCGGCCGCATTCCAAGAGATATGATTAGCAAAGGGATGAGTTGCATCAATTAACACATCTATTTTTTGATGTTTTAAATATTCAACCAAACCTGTTACACCACCAAAACCGCCAACGCGAACATTACCAACAGGTGCAACAGGTTCACGGGTACGACCGGCTAAAGATGCGATCGCCTCAATTTCAGTAATATTATTTATTCTCGCGGTTAATTCCGCTGCATCACCAGTACCACCCAGAATTAAAACGCGCAACATAGCAATTTTGGATTTTAGATTTTAGATTTTGGATTGATAACCGTAGACAAGGCCACCAGAACATTAACCAAAACCACAACTTAGAAAATGGAAAGCTTTTACCACTGTCATCGGTCACCAGTCACCAGTCACCAGTCACCTATAAACTGGGAATCCTTGCCAAAATTCCCTTTTTCAAAGGTTCAGGACGTTCTGACCAAGGTAAAACACCATTAGGATGATTGTAATATTTACTTGCACATTCCAACACTGCTTCCGCGCAACCATCAACTGGCAAATCACCGAATAAATAAGTTAACTTACCTTGACCGGCAAAAGCGACTACACAAGAACGACTACAAGCACTCATACAATCAACTTCTTTGATAGGGAACTCATCCCGTAAATGCCAATTTTGCGCGACTTGTTGAATTTCTTGTAATAGTTTTTGACCACCACTTTCACCGACACGCTTACCATCTTGCCAAACACTAGCGCAGGTTTTACACACAAATAAAGTATGAGCAGTTACATCAGCAGTCATTCTTATCCTCGCAGATTCACACAATTTCTAATTATATTGCAATTAGTGGTAAGCTGTTGTGCATTTAATTTGCATAAGTTTAACAGGCAAGATGCCTGTTCCACAAGAGCTAAGAATATTAGGATTATAGAATTTAGCTGCGTAACAGCTTAGCTTCAACAATTGACAATGAACAATGGATAATAGAAAGTTACCTCTTCCTCAAAAGAGAGGTTTTAACCCAAATTAATTGTCAATTATCAATTATCAATTGTCAATTATCAATTGTCCATTGTTCACCTATTTTTAAATCTGCAAAACACGAGCCAAAGCTTCAGGAAGTGGCAGTACAATTAACAATAATAAAGCTATTGCTAGTAAACCTAAAACATCACGTTTGTTGTCTAATTCTGTCACATCATTTAATGCGGGTTCGTCAACCAAGGGAATAAATAGTAACAGAATTGCCCACAACAAAAATTCTTGACGGATAAAAGAAAGAATTAGTAAAAACAACCGAGAAATTTGACCAATTACAACTGCGGTACGTTGTCCAAACATAGCATGAACAATATGACCACCATCTAATTGTCCTACGGGCATTAAATTTAATGCTGTGACAATTAAACCTAAAAATCCAGCAACTGCTACAGGATGCAAATCTAAAGCAGATTTGGTTGTTAATTCACTACCCAAGGCTATTTTTGAAAGTAAAGCTAATAAAATTGAATATTTGGGATTTAAAGCATTGGGATTTAAAAGTCCTGTTTTTTCGCTGATGGGTACTACTTCTGAATTAGCTAAACCCCAAAGCAGTAAAGGTAAAGTAGCAACAAAACCGGCAATTGGTCCTGCGATACTCACATCAAATAAAGCTTTGCGGTTAGGAATTGGACTTCGCATTTGAATAAATGCACCAAAAGTTCCCAAGAAAAAAGGTACAGGAATAAAATAAGGCAGAGTTGAGCGAATTTTATGAAATCGCGCTGTAAAATAGTGACCAAGTTCGTGGATACCCAAAATAGTGATTAATCCTAAAGCATAGGGTAAACCATTGACAATGAGAGAAAAGTCAGTTTTGATTTGTGTTGGTTCAACTCCAGCAATTTGCGAACCTATGAAGGTGGTTGTAACTAAAGTCATTAACAACAATCCTAGTGCTGTTACTGCTTGAGTAAAATTTTCTAAATTGCGGTTTTTTGTATTTTGTCTAGCAGCTTGAGTATTGGGAACTAGAACAAAGAAGGGTTTACCATCCATCCCTTCTTGGAAGATTAACAGAAAGCGATCGCCAAATTGGCCTTCGATATTTGTTTTAATTTGCTGATAAGCTTGCTGCGGTGCAGTTCGCAACTGTCCACGACAAATCACTGCTTGGGGTCTATACTCAATATTTTGAATGTAGTATACAGACCAAGGGAAACAATTTCGCAGATTAGTTTCTTCTGTTGGTTCAATAGGACGCACTGGTAACGGTTCTGCGGTAGGATCATTTGCTGGTTGTGTTCCTGTTGCTTGGGGGTCAGTCCGGGTATTTTCTGGGACTCGATGCCCCGACAGAAATAATATCCAGTATAACAGCAAACTGATAAGCAACGGCCAAATAATCAATTCTGGTGGGGGTGATTGTTGTGTACCATAGATCAGCGTCCAACCAGTGAGGATAATTGCTGGTGTCATTAATACTAGCCACAACAACCACACTGGGGTGCGGGTGATATGAGCAACGCTGCGTTGCACTATCAGATAAGTAGCTAGTCCCAGTAAAAGTAAAAACCAAAATGCCATTTTATTTCAGGAGTTCAAGGATTTCAAGGATTTCAAGGATTTCAAGGAATTCAAGGAGTTCAAGGAGGCAGGAGTTCTAGGAGTCGTAGGGGCGAAGCATTCGGCCAATCAATTATCAATTTTTATGGAAAGCTATTTTCCGAATGCTTCGCCCGTACAGGAGGCAGGAGGTAGAATGTTTGATAAACCTGTAGATTGTTAAATATAGAACTTAGGTAAAAACTCTATTTATTCGGTTATTGATCGCTGTTTTATCGGTTATTTTATTTATGTTTTCCTCAACTCAACAACCAAGTCATAAAATTAAGCCCCCACAAATTATACTTTCTGGACAAATGCCCCAAGGAGAAATTCTCTCTTCTTCGATGGCAACAGGTTCAGTATCTCCCGACTTGGGTATAAACAAAATTCTTGCCTTTCCACCAAATCGGGACACATTGGGGGGAACTTCTTATCTTATTGTAAGAAATGAAGGTAATATTCTCATTGACTGCCCAGCCCTGGAGCAAATTAACCATGATTTTGGGGATGATTTTGGGCAAGACTTGGGTGGGAATCCGCTTAAACACGGTGGTGTGCGTTCGTTGTTTATTACTCATCGTGGTGCTATTGCCAAAGTAGCAGAAATTCAACAAGCTCTTAATTGTGAGATTATCATTCAAGAACAAGAAGCTTATTTGTTACCTGGTTTAACTGTTACTACCTTTTCTCAAGAATTGACTCTTGATGACACCACACAAATTATCTGGACACCTGGCCATTCTCCAGGCTCTTCATGTCTATATTATCGTGAATTTGGAGGAGTTTTATTTTCAGGACGGCATTTAATCTCTAACTTGCAAGGTGAACCTGTGCCATTACGTACACCTAAAACTTTTCATTGGCCTAGACAACTTAAAAGTGTTCAAGCATTGCGCGATCGCTTTTCACCAGAAACTCTACAATACATTTGCCCCGGCGCTAATATTGGCTTCCTCCGTGGCAAACGCATCATTGACCAAGCTTATCAGAGATTAGGGAATGGGGACTGGTAATTGGGAAAGAAGGGAACAGGGAACAGGGAACAGGGAACAGAGTTTTTGACTTTTGACTTTTGAATTGATTCTCCCCAGTCACCAGTCCCCAGTCCCCAGTCCCCAGTCCCCAGTCCCCAGTCCCCAATCCCCAATCACCAATCCCCAATCACCAATCACCCACTACTAGCAAATCTTTGCTCAACAGTTCCATAGCAGCTTGATATTGTCTATCTTCTGCTGTGCCAATTTGCTCCCCTGAGATTGGTTCTTGGGGAATTACTATGTCCGGCTTAATACCTAATTTGTTAATATCTCGGTGGTTTGGTGTTTCATATTTAGCAATTGTTACTGCTAAACCAGAACCATCGGATAATTCAAATAACGACTGAATCAGTCCTTTGCCAAAAGTAGTTTCACCTACTAACTGGGCGCGTCCATTGTCTTGTAAAGCACCAGCTAAAATTTCACTCGCGCTTGCAGTTCCTTGATTGACCAAAATAACTAAAGGAGCTTCTGTCAAAGCCTGACCATAAGCTTCAAAATCCCCTTGAATGCCTTGGCGATTGACAGTATAAACTATTGTGCCTTCATCTAACCACTGACGAGCAACTTCAATTCCCGCTTGTAATAGTCCCCCCGGATTATTTCGCAAATCTAGAATATAGGCTGCTGCGCTTTTTTGTTTTAGAATATGAATAGCGTGTGCTAATTCCATTGGTGCATTAGCATTAAATTGAGTGAGGCGGATATAGCCAATGGGTGTTCCTTGGGGGGATAAACGCACATCAGCTACTACAGGATTCAGTTCAATGCGATCGCGCACCAGTATAATTTCTTTATCCGCTTCTCCCTCTCTACCAATTAAGAGAGTAACAACAGTACCAGCCTGTCCGCGCATCCGCGCCGCAGCTTCATCCAGAGTCAGATTTGCTGTGGATGTTCCTTCAATCTGCAAAATGCGATCGCGTGGTCTTAAACCTGCTTTTTCTGCCGGCGACCCCTCTATAGGTGTAATTACCTCTAAAATACCTGTCTGGGGATTGAGGGCAATTTGTAAACCCACACCTGTCAATTCTCCAGAAGTATTCACCTGTAAACTGCGGTACTGCTCTGGGTCTAGAAACCTGGTAAAAGGGTCATCCAGGCTTTTAAGCATATTCTGAATTACTTTGTATGCTTCTTGGTCATTTCCCAGCGGACTCTTAAAAGCTTTTTGTCGTACCTCTGTCCAATTTTGATGATTAAATGTTTCATCCAAATAAGATCGGTTGACAATTCGCCAAACTTCAGAAACTAACTTTTGCTGTTGAGTTAAAGCATTTGCTGGTGGAATTGAGCCAAAAGTCAAGCCAAAAGCCAATCCAAAAGCTAAAAGCAAGGAAAATCCGCACCGAAAAACCTGTTTATTCATGAAGCCCATCTTACCTTGTATCTTTACCCAAATCACGTATCAATCTCCATTTGGGACGTTGCTGATGAAATATATCTCTAAATTATGTTACTTTTTTTATAGAAGAGGTGCATTTTCTCATCAAGTTGTTAAGCAACTCTGGAGAGGCAAATCCACCTCAAAAACGATAAAATCTCTTTGTAACCAACATTTTTCACGTTGGCTTGCCAAGGGATCGCAATATATTCCATATTTACAGAATGTTAAGTTTCTGAAAAACTTAATAATTCTGTAACAAAGATTCTCTTTGCGAACATCCCAAACAAAATTAATCTTGGGATATTTATCAACCACAAGCAATTTGTAGGAACTTGAGATTGTATGGCCAGCGTTTATGATTGGTTTGAAGAACGTTTAGAACTTCAAGCTATTGCTGAAGATGTAACCAGCAAGTACGTACCTCCCCACGTTAATATCTTTTACTGCTTGGGTGGAATTACCCTAGTTTGCTTCCTGATTCAGTTTGCCACTGGGTTTGCGATGACATTCTACTACAAGCCCACAGTCGCAGAAGCATTTTCTTCAGTGCAGTACATCATGAATGAAGTCAACTTTGGTTGGCTAATTCGCTCCATTCACCGCTGGTCAGCCAGCATGATGGTATTAATGATGATTCTCCACGTTTTCCGCGTTTATTTGACTGGTGGTTTCAAAAAACCCCGCGAATTAACTTGGGTAAGTGGTGTCATCCTGGCAGTAATCACAGTTTCCTTTGGTGTAACTGGTTACTCCTTACCTTGGGACCAAGTTGGTTACTGGGCGGTGAAAATCGTTAGTGGTGTACCAGAAGCAATCCCCGTAGTTGGTGTTTTGATTTCTGACTTACTACGTGGTGGTTCTAGCGTCGGTCAAGCAACATTAACCCGCTACTATAGCGCCCACACATTCGTATTACCTTGGTTAATTGCGGTATTCATGCTTTTCCACTTCTTAATGATCCGCAAACAAGGTATTTCTGGACCATTGTAATCAAAAGTTAGTCAGTAGTGATTCAGTGAATAGGTAAAACAGTTTCCAGATGCAAGTTGTTTGTTTTAAACTGAAGGCACATAGCCTCAGAATAAAAACAAGCACTATTTGCTGAAACCGTAAGCTGTAAACACAATGAACACTTGCTTCAACTGGCAAAGCTGAATCCAGTGTCATAATAAATTTGTGGCTTGCCTAAATAGCTAATAGCTTACACGAATGCTTTAACTTCACTTAAGCAGGAGACCAGATCTAAAAATGTCCACACATAAACCACCAAATCTAAACGATCCAGCTTTAAGAGCTAAACTCGCCAAAGGTATGGGTCATAACTACTATGGTGAACCAGCTTGGCCTAACGACCTGCTCTATGTATTCCCCATCGTAATCATGGGTTCATTCGCTTGTATTGTGGCTCTAGCTATACTAGATCCAGCAATGGTGGGTGAACCAGCAAATCCTTTTGCTACACCTTTGGAAATTTTGCCAGAGTGGTATCTGTTCCCAGTGTTCCAGATTCTTCGCTCACTACCTAACAAACTGTTGGGAGTATTGGCAATGGCTTCCGTACCCTTGGGATTGATCCTCGTTCCCTTTATTGAGAGCGTTAACAAGTTCCAAAACCCCTTCCGTCGTCCAGTAGCGACAACAGTATTCTTGTTTGGTACTTTTGTCACCATCTGGTTAGGTATTGGTGCTGCATTACCCTTAGACAAATCTCTGACTTTGGGACTGTTCTAAATTAGTTGCCACTAATTTTTAGTTTCCATAAAGTGCTGTGACACCTGTGAGTTTCAAGAGCATATACCGAAGTTATGAGTCTAAAGACTGTCCGCAAGGAATATACAGCCCATTAGCTACTCATACTTCTAGTGAATATGCTTTTGAAAACTCACAGGTGTCAATTTTCATAGGTCTATTTTGAAGATCGGATTTTTAGTTTTGGGTGTAAAATATAAAAATATAGCAGTTGCCAGAGTAACTAGGAATATTTTAAATTCTGGGATCTTGGTTCAAACAAGATTTTGAAACAGCTAACTGCTAATTGCCATAAAAGCTATTCCAAAATCTAAAGCCACCAAAAAACAAACACAAGTTACGTTTTTTACTTACTTAATATTCTAGTCACGGTCAATGCTTACTACAGTGCAGCAAGACCATCTGACGGTGAAGAGCGATCTGAAGCTCCAAAACCAAGTGCAACAATGGTTTGAAAACTTTTCTCTACAATATTTAGCTCAAAGAGGTTGGTCAGAAAGCCAACTCTATCGTCTCAATTTAGCATTAGCAGAAGGCTTTACTAATGCAGTTCGTCATGCTCATCGGACTTTACCGCCAGAAACAAATATAGAAATTGAATTGAGTCTGTGGGTAGACAGACTGGAAATAAGAATTTGGGATTACGGCAAGCCTTTTAATCCTGATCAGATACCTGAACCAAAACCAGGTACTTTACAAGATCATGGATATGGATGGTTTCTAATTCGGCGTGTGGCAGATCATGTTGTTTATAAACGTGATTCTGATAACAGAAATTGTTTGTTGATTGTTAAATACCTTATAGAAGCACAACATTAATTTAAGAAAAAAGCCCCATTCCGTTAATAAATTTTTTTATGAATAACGGCACGCTACGCGTTAGCCAAGCTTTATCTGTTTTCGATACAGCAAACCCTATTTAGGGGTTGCTGAGAAAGTCTTTCCGTGAGGGCATAGGAGTCAGGAGTCAGGAGGAGATTTGAAAATTTCTTTGCCATCTCTTGAAATCCCAAAAAATGCACACTTTTTCCGGTATACCCTTCAAAACCCTTGCACTAATTTCTGTGTTTATCAGCCTCTAACCTTTGATATATCAAGGTTTTAGGTTTATTCAGCAACCCCTATTTAAGCCAAGTCAAAAAGTAAAATTTCCGCGTTCTGATTTGTACTCAGTTCTATTTTCTGCTCTCCAGTAATTTGCACTCCATCACCTGCTTGGAGTTGTTTTCCATTAAAGATTGCTTCACCTGTAGCTATTTGCAACCAAGCATAACGATAGAGTTGAACATAATAATTAATCACATCACCTTTTTCTAAGATAGAGGCATATAAATCAATATCTTGATGAATAGTGATAGATCCATCACGACCATCTTGAGAACCAATTAACCTTAGTTTTCCCTTTTTATCTTCTACAGAAAAAGCTTTTTGTTCATATCTTGGTTTTAAACGTTGTTGATCCGGCAAAATCCATATTTGCAGCAGGTGTAATTCTTCAGTTTGGGAATGATTAAATTCACTGTGCATGATTCCTGTACCAGCACTCATAATTTGAGCATCACCTGGACGAATCACCGAACCTGTACCCAAACTATCTTTATGTTCTACTGCACCTGATAAAACATAGGTGAGAATTTCCATATCTCGATGTCCATGAGTTGGAAAACCAGCACCAGCAGCAATACTGTCATCATTAATGACTCTGAGGGAACGGAATCCCATGCGGTCGGGATCATAAAAATGACTAAAGGAAAATGTATGATAACTATCCAACCAATCAATTTTACTATGACCCCGTAAATTGGATTTATGAATCATGTAGTTAATGGTATTTTGAGACATAATTTCACCTCTTAAAATAGGAGTCAGGAGTCAGGAGATCAAGGATAATTTAACCCAGTCCCCAGTCCCCAGTCCCCAGCGATGCACTGAGCTTGTCGAAGTGTCCCCAGTCCCCTATATTTGCTGATACCTTGCTTGTAAATCCTGAATAGAAAAGAGCGCATCAAACTGTAAACCAGCAGATTTATATAATTCTGCGCCTCCTTGAAGTCTGTCGATCAAAGAAATTACCCTATCAACGGTATAACCTGCTGCTTGTAAACGTTCAACTGCTTTCAGTGCAGATTGGCCAGTTGTCACTACATCTTCCAGGACTACAACTTTTGCACCCGTGGGTAAAGTAGGACCTTCAATGTAAGCCATTGTGCCATGCCCCTTAGCTTCTTTGCGAATAATTAACGCTGGTATGGGGCGATTTTCATAGACAGAAACCACACTGACAGCGGAAACAATAGGGTCAGCACCCAGAGTTAAACCTGCGACAGCCTGTGTATCTACTGGTAGAATATGTAATATCAACCTACCTATAGCTAAAGCTCCTTGGGGGTGGAGTGTAACCTGTTTACCATTAATATAGTAAGAACTACGTTGTCCAGAGGAAAGAACAAAATCACCTTCTTGATAAGCAAGTTGGCAAAATAAATTTAGTAACTTCTGACGCAGGGTGGTTAAATCAGTAGTGGTTGCCCAAATATCCGATGGGTTGGATGTTTCAGTAGAATACGACATTACAAACCGTTAAAAGTTGTGCTACACCAAAGGTTGAACTAATGAAAGTTCTGAAATTAAGCATAAATTAAGAGTTGCCCAAGTTTGCCTAAAAATTGAGGAGTTGTAAACTTGAGTATAAATTTGCCTGGATTGGGTGGGTTGATGGTACTACTTGCTACTACTACATTTCCTGTAGTTGCAGTTGCTGAGATGCAAACAGAAAATTATGAATCAACCAGCAATGCTTTCGATAGAGCTTATTTTCGCAATCATCCTAATTTTTATGACAATGGCAGTTTACAGCGTCAGGTAGATTCTTTATTAGGTCCTGGGGGTAAGTTCGGAACTACTTTTCCTGATAATGAAATAGCTAAAGATGGTCAGTTAGTTAACATTGTGTATCATGATGTTATCATGCAGCAAGCACAGAATGATCCTTATCTTCGTACCCCTGATTTACCCAATCCTTACAATTCTTCGCTGTTGATGTCTCCTGAGTACAATGCTAATAGACTCAGGGTTGGTACTGAATATCGCTTTGATAGTTTAACTTCTCGTTAATTATTAGGGAACAGGGAATAGGGAACAGGGAATAGGGAATAGACAAAAATTAATATTATCCTCCTGTCCCCAGTCACCTATCACCAGTCACCTATCACCAGTCACCTATCACCAGTCACCTATCACCTATTTCACTTTTCCCCAACTCGTAAACCCAGAATAATTAAATCTCTTTCTACGCCGGCTAAATCAGCTATTTTGGGTAAATATCCCCAGTTTTGAAAACCCAATTTAGCAAATAGTTTTAAACTAGGTTGATTGTGAGCAAAAATAAAACTAACTAAAGTTTTTAACCCCAAACTTGGACTTTCATTAATTGCTTTTTCTAAAAGTAACTTTCCTAAACCACGTTTTTGAAAGTTTGGGGAAATGTAAATACTAATTTCGGCGGTGGAATGGTAAGCTGGTCTACCATAAAAGGATTGAAAACTCAGCCATCCGGCAATCATCCCATCTATTTCTACTACCCACAGGGGACGTTGTGAAGGTACTCTTCCCTGAAACCAGGCAATGCGACTTTCTACGGTTACGGGTTCTAAATCGGCTGTTGCCATGCGTGTGGGAACAGCAGCGTTATAAATGGCTACAATTTCTGGTAAGTCTGTTTCTGTGGCATGGCGAATAATCATTGCGGCTTTTTGGGCAAAATTCAAATTATCGGTACAATCTTCACAAATCATACACTGTCACCGCAAAATTTATGAGCATTTTTAATCAAGATTTATTGTTTCATCATTAGATAGTTTAGTTCACTAGAAACTTACGTTGTGAATTAGTATTAATTTACAGTCATGAGAGACTTTTAAAACATCCTCTTAGGTTTATTGTAGTAATGTTAAAAAGCAAGAGGTTGAATAAGTGAAATTTTAATGAACTTTTAAAATCTGATTTTGTACAATTCAAATAATTCTCCTAATTGCTTTTTAACTATTTTCGCACCTGCATTTTTAATTGTTTTTTCCCAATCGGATGCAGTTTCTAAAAACACTTCTGCACCTAAATAGGTTTCTAAAACTGCCCAATCTTCCGCTAATGGTTGTTCTGAGTTAAGAATATCAAATACAAAATATCCACCTGGTTTTAATACTCTTTTGACTTCTGATAAAACAGATTGCCAATATTCTAGGGGAAAATAACAACTAAATCCTGTAGCTATAACTAAATCAAATTGTGCTGCATCATAGTTTAATTGGTGTGCTGGACCTAATTCAACACCTTTGAATAGTTTTGAATTTAGTTGTGAACCACGAGAATTTAGTGTATCTCTGGCTATATTACTAATTTCTTGACCATAAAAATATGTTTGCCAATTTCTCCAAGGATAGATTAAAAAGCTGACTCCGCAACCAATGTCTAAACAACGTTGGTTTTTTTGCGGTTGGGCAATTTCCCAAAATGGGGAAGCAATTTTATAAGCTAAAATGCCATTTTTCCATTCTTTATAGATTGGCATTTCTTCTACTTCTGCGGGTACTTCAAAGGGTTCTTTTTGATATTCTTTATTGAAACGATAGGCGATTTGTGCTATTCTCTCTTGCCATTTATCCAAGGAATAGTTTTTATTTTTAAATGAATTTATCGGTTGATTTTTAGACATTATTTAATTTGGTAATGGGTAATGGGTAATGGATAATAATGATATTAAACTCTAGCTAATGATGGTGCAGCAGCTAGTAAAGTTTTTGTGTAGGGATGTTGGGGATGAGCAAAAATTTCTTTTGTATTTCCTAGTTCTACAATTTTACCACCATTCATAACGGCTATGCGATCGCACAAAAAACGAGCTAACCATAAATCATGGGTAATAAATAAATAGGTTAACTCAAATTCGTCTTTTAATTGTAGCATTAAATCTAAAACTTGTGATTGTACACTGGCATCTAACATACTCACTGGTTCATCACATATTACTAATTTAGGACGAGTAATTAAAGCCCGTGCTATGGCTACCCTTTGTTGTTGTCCTCCCGATAAATCTGAGGGATAACGTTGATAATACATTTCTGCTGGTGTTAATCCCACTTTTTCCAACATCCATAAAACCTTTTCTTTGGCTTTTTCAGCATTAGCTAAGTTGTGAATTAATAGGGGATCTGCTATACTTTGTCCCACTGTCATGGCAGGATTTAAACAAGCATGAGGATCTTGAAATACCATTTGGATTTGTCTGCGGGAAGCGCGAATTTCTTTACGGGATAATTTAGTTAAATCCTGTCCTAAAAATTCCACTTTTCCCCCAGTGGGAGGAATTAATTGTAAAATAGTCCGAGAAAGTGTACTTTTCCCACAACCAGATTCTCCCACTAATCCTAATATTTCCCCTGGATATAATTCTAAATTAATACCATCTACAGCTTTAATTTGTTGTCCTTCACCTTTAAATATTCTTTCAATAAAATTCGGTTCTATGGTATAATGTTTTTGCAGTTCTGTAAGTTTTAAAATTGGTTTTTCTTTAATTACTGTTCCCTGTTCCCTGCGATGCACTGAGCTTGTCGAAGTGTTCCCTGTTACCTCTTCTTGTTGAATATGTAATGCTGCTTTTAATAAAGATTGGGTGTATTCATGTTGAGGATTTTTAAAGACATTTTCTGTTTTCCCTGTTTCTACCATTTTACCTTGATACATGACCCCAATGCGATCGCAATATTCCCCTACCATTGCTAAATCATGGGAAATTAATAATAATCCCATATTGTCTTCTGCACATAACCGCGTTAGTTCTTGTAAAATCTGAGCAGAAACGGTAACATCTAAGCTAGTCGTGGGTTCATCAGCAACAATTAATTTAGGATTCAACAGTAAGGCTAACGCAATAGCAACTCTTTGACGCATCCCTCCGCTAAACTCATGGGGGTACTGACTCCAACGACTTGCAGGAATTTTCACCTTTTCTAAAGTTGCTAAAGCTTTTTCTTTCGCTTGTTGTTTAGTTAATTCTGGTGAATGCGCTGCCAAGGTCTCTAAACAATGATTACCAATAGTCATTAAAGGATCTAATCTTGTCATGGGATCTTGAAACACCAAAGCTACTGCTTCACCGCGAAACTTTTGCATTTGCACAGGTGTTAAATCTAATACGGAATCATCACGAAAAATTATCTTACCTTCAACTCGACTAGAGGCAGGTAACAAACGCATAATTGCCCTGCCAATAGTAGATTTACCACAACCCGACTCACCCACCAAGCCCATTTTTTCCCCTGGTTGAAGTGCAAAAGATACATCATTAACCGCCCAGATTGGTGCTTCTTCGTCAAATTGGGGATAAGCTACGCGGAGATTTTCAATACTAAATAAGGTTTCACTCATGGTTAATTATAGTTAATTATCGTCTATTTATTGTCTACTGATCCAACGTCTTGTATCTGACTAGAATTTTGCTCAGTTCCACAATGATAACAATAAGGTAACTTTTTGTAAGTTAAATTATGGCAATTGTGACACTCTATATATTGATAATAACCGCAATGAGGACAATGGGCATTATTGGATTTAAGAGTTTTTCCACAATTGATACATTGTGATTTTTGAACTCTCTTAGCAGCTTGAACTTTGCTATTAAATACTACTCCTTGAAAGAACTTGATAATTCCAAAACCTATGAGAGGAATTAGCAAGATATAAACATAACTAATTAAGAATAGTAACCCACCCAATAGTTTGTTAACAACACTTAATAAGAATTGAAAGACTACACCAACTTGCAGAAATTCTAAGACTTTGAGAACAAGAGGAATCAAAAATATTACCAGTAAGTGCCAGCTAATTAATCCAATAAGTCCATATCCTCGACTTTGACTTATTCTATAGACTAATAAAGCAATAATAATTAAAGGTAGTAGAAAGATAGATTGAAATGTAAGCTGGATACTAGGATACCAAAACGAGGCTCTTTCATAACCTTGTTTAACTGCCGTGAATTTATTCTCATCTTTGATAAAAGATAGAAAATTAAGACTTTCTGGTTTAGTAAGAAGTTGGTTTTTAAGATTATTAATTTCTTGTTTAATTTGTCCAATTTGTTGTTGATTTTTATCTAAGTCTTGTTTAGCTTTTTCAGCACTGACTTGATTGATAGATTTTTCAGATGACTGTCCCGCAATTTTTTCCAACAGCGTTGAATCATATTGATTGCGAATATTTATATTCGCTTGTTCTAATTGATTAATTTTCTCCTGGCGTAGATTTATATTTGTAATATTTTTTTGATTTAGGTTATTATTCAGTCTGTCTTTTAACTCGGCATAATTTATACATATTTCTGAAACTTTCCCTAAATGTCCAATTTCTTGCTGTTGATATTCTGCTTGAAACTGCGGTTGATTATTGTTCAATGGTACTGAGCTTATGATCATGTCATAATCTTTATTTTTATCACTTTGCTTTTGATAATTCTCCCATTCTGAATAACACGGATAGGCTTGGTAGGGGCTTAGATGCCATCTACTAATATCCTCTAAACCTGTAAAAACATTGATTAAAATGAAAATATCTACTATAATGATTACAATCAAACTCACTTTATTTAGTGGTTCGTTGTTGATTGTTCTGGAGTTGTTAAAAAATTGAGCTAAAATGTTACGTATTTTAGTAAACATACAGAATATTTTATACCAAAATGAGTGTGTTTGTCATGTAGTTGCAACCAACCTACCATGAAAACTATTGCCTTGATAGCAGATTCATATTAGTTAATATTCTCCCTTCTCATCTGGGTGTAAAATAGTCTCACAGAATCGAATTAAAATATTAATGCGCTCTGTAATTGTTTTTAATCGTGCCTGTATTGTAGTAGACTGTCTTGCGCCTTGTAAAAAAATTACATCTACTTCTAATAAACGAAGTTGCTTGCTAATTTCCGTTTGATAAGACTGCTGGCGGTAGTTTAAATCAGTGAAGGGAGCGATTTCTTGTAAAAAAAAATGCTGTAAATCGGCTAGATGCGATCGCAAGGTAGGAATATCTAATAGAGTTTTGTTAACATTGGAGCGTAATTCCTCCAGTAATGTTGTCAATTCCTGATATTTTTGCAGATTTAAAGACATTTGGTGCTAGTTGAGATAGTATAAACTACAAGAAAATTTATTTCTAGAATAAACCTTTTTCCCAACTCATTCCTAAGAATAGCCTTAAAACCATCTGTGAGACTTGGTTGATTCTTATGGATAGTCAGGCTGATCAGTCATGAGATCATCAGGTAATCAGAAAATCATTCTGACAAAATTTTTCCCACCCGTCTGTAGGGCAGCATCATCAATAGAAGATGCTGTCATTTTCATCTATATCTCACCGATCCACGAAAAACTTATCATTTCTCTTGTATGAGCAGCTTACTTGTTGATTCCTCCGTTGATGTTAGTCTCCCGGAATGGCTTAAAAAATGTTTACGAGAAACATTAGCGAAAAGCAACACGGGAGAAGATGACCGAACGCACAATGATGCCACTTTGATTTGTAATGCCTTTAAATTTGCCTATCAACTGCATCAAGGACAGTATCGTAAATCTGGAGAAGGGTATATTGCCCATCCTGTAGCCGTAGCTGATTTACTACGAGACTTAGGTGGTAGTGCTGCTATGATAGCAGCTGGATTTCTTCATGATGTAGTTGAAGATACAGAAGTTACAATTGAACAAATAGAAGAAAATTTTGGGGCAGAAGTGCGCCAACTGGTAGAAGGTGTCACCAAGCTTTCTAAAATTAATTTCACCAGTAAAACCGAAAGTCAAGCGGAAAACTTCCGGCGAATGTTTTTGGCAATGGCGCAGGATATTCGGGTAATTGTGGTGAAATTGGCGGATCGTTTGCATAATATGCGAACATTGCAATATATGTCAGAAGCCAGCCGTCGCCGCAGCGCCCAGGAAACACGAGATATCTTTGCACCTTTAGCCAATCGTTTGGGGATTTGGCATATTAAATGGGAATTAGAGGATTTAGCCTTTAAATATTTAGAACCTGATGCTTACCGAGAAATTCAACAGCACGTTGCGGAAAAAAGGACAGCACGGGAAGAAAAATTGACTAAAGCTAAGGAAGTGTTGCGGGAGAGAATGCAACAAGCGGGTATTAAATGTTTGGAGGTTAGCGGTCGCCCCAAACATCTGTATAGCATTTATCAAAAAATGCAGCGACAGCAAAAAGAATTTCATGAAATTTATGATTTGGCTGCACTGAGAATCATTGTCCAAACAAATGAAGAATGTTATCGGGCTTTGGCGGTGGTTCATGATGCTTTTCGTCCTATTCCCGGCAGATTTAAAGATTACATTGGTTTACCTAAACCTAACCGTTACCAATCCTTGCATACAGGGGTGATAGGTTTGACTGGTCGCCCGTTGGAAGTGCAAATTCGCACAATGGAAATGCACCATGTTGCGGAGTATGGGATTGCTGCCCATTGGAAGTATAAAGAAACAGGTGGTTCTACCAGTCAGGTAACAGGAGCAGATGAAAAATTTACTTGGTTGCGGCAACTATTGGAATGGCAGAGTGATTTAAAAGACGCGCAAGAATATTTAGATAGTATCAAAGATAATTTATTTGAAGATGATGTTTATGTTTTCACTCCAAAGGGGGATGTGGTACCTCTAAGTCCGGGATCTACAAGTATAGATTTTGCTTATCGAATTCATACAGAGGTCGGAAACCATTGTGCAGGGGCGCGGGTAAATGGGCGCATTGTGCCGTTATCCACCCGATTACAAAATGGGGATATTGTTGATATTATTACGCAAAAAAATAGCCATCCGAGTTTGGATTGGTTGAATTTTGTCAGGACTTCGGCGGCGAAATATCGGATTAAACAATGGTATAAGCGATCGCGCAGGGAAGAAAATCTAGCGCGGGGAAGGGATTTATTAGAGAAGGAACTAGGGAAAACAGGTTTTGATCACTTGTTGAAATCAGACGCAATGCAAACTGTGGCAGAAAAGTGCAATTATCACAGTGTGGAAGATTTACTGGCAGGTTTAGGTTACGGGGAAATTACCTTAAACTTAGTGTTAAACCGCTGGCGAGAAGTGGTAAAAGCACAACAACCTGTAGCTGATGTGATTCCATTTATCCCCAAAGAATCAACATCAAAAACTACACGGGAAACCTCACCCAGTACATCCCGTGCTAGTGATTCACCGATTATTGGCGTAGAAGGATTGGTTTATCATATAGCTGGATGTTGTACGCCGATTCCTGGTGAAGCTATTATTGGGGTGGTAACGCGGGGACGGGGTATATCCATTCATCGCCAAGGATGTCATAATGTGGACAATGTGGAATGTGAGCGCCTAGTACCCGTAAGATGGAATACAGCAATAGAACATCATGGCCGTCCTCACACTTACCCCATAGAGATTCAAATTGAAACTTTGGATCGAGTGGGAATCTTAAAAGATATTTTATCGCGGTTGAGTGATCAAGGCATCAATGTGCGTCATGCTAATGTGAAAACAGCTTTGGGACAACCAGCATTGATGGATTTGGGTATTGAGATCCGCGATCGCAATCAATTAGAACATCTGTTTGTGCAGATTAGAAAAATGAGTGATATTCTTAACATTCGCAGAGTTGGTCAAATGGAAGAGTCAAAGTAATTGAAAATTGACAATTGAAAATTGATAATTGTTTCATTCAAGGTTTAAAACCTCCCCTTTCCAGGGGAAAAATCAAAAATCCGCTTTTTCAATCCTCTCCCTTCAAGGGAGAGGTAATTGTCAATTGTTCATTGTTAATTGTCAATTATTGAAATTTCCTCAACTTTCAGCTTTGATCTTCCAACCTGGTTTAACTACCTGACGACTCCGGGCAATGACTAAAGCTTCATTTTCCACATCTTCTGTCACCGTTGAACCTGCGGCAATATAAACATCATTACCGATGGTAATAGGTGCGACTAAAACACTATTAGAACCGGTTTTGGTGCGATCGCCTATTCTGGTTCTATGTTTTTTCACTCCATCATAATTAGCGGTAATTGTTCCTGCACCAATATTTACCTGAGTTCCCGCAGTTGTATCACCCAAATAAGAAAGGTGTGCAACATTAGAACCATCTCCTAATTGAGTATTTTTCAACTCTACAAAATTACCAATTCTGCAATTTTCACCCACTTCCGCATGGCCACGCAAATGAGCATAAGGACCAATACGAGTTCCTGCGTCCACAAAACTATCTTTGACTACAGAATATTGCACAGTGACATTTTCACCCAACTGGCTATTTTCAATTAAACTTCCAGGTCCTATGCGACTACCAGATTTAATCAATGTTTTACCCCGTAAATGAGTTTGAGGTTCAATAATCACATCTGGCTGTAATTCTACAGTTTCATCAATTGTCACACTAGCAGGATCAATAATCGTCACACCTGCCAAAAGCCATTTTTCCTGAATACGTCTTTGCAAAATCTCGTAAGCTGTGGCTAATTGCAATCTATCATTAATTCCCAGAATTTCTTGGTCATCTTCCACATCTACAGCCATCACCTTACCTACTTGGGTAACAGCATCAGTGAGATAATATTCTTTTTGGGCATTATTATTTTGTAAATGTGGTAAAAATTTTGCTAAATCAGACCAGCGGAAACAGTAAATACCAGCATTAACACGGTGATTTTTTCTTTGTTCAGGAGTGCAATCTTTATCTTCAACTATTTCCTGCACAATGCCGTTTTCATCACAAAAAACTCTTCCGTAACCTTGGGGATTTGATAAATGTGCTGTGAGAATAGTACAGGAATTTTGATTTTCTTGATGAATTTGTAATAAGTTTTTCAGAGTTTTAGTTTGCAACAAAGGCACATCACCATTTAAAATTAACAAATCCCCAGTGTAACCTTCTAAATGAGGAAGTAATTGTTGAATAGCGTGTCCTGTGCCTAATTGTACAGTTTGTTCCACAAATTCCAATTCAGAATTTCCACCTAAAGCAGTTTTTACTTCTTTAGATTGATACCCAACAATTACTAACCTGCGTTCAGGTGCAAGGGGTTCTAGACTATCAATAACTCTCTCGACTAGAGATTTTCCACCCAAAGAATGTAAAACTTTAGGTAGATGAGATTTCATTCTTGTGCCTTTTCCAGCGGCGAGAATTGCTACAACAACCATAATTAATTATCAGTAAATGACAATAAATGCTTTTTTGACTGGGAGATTCAAGGCTAAATCATATCAGTTAATTATCTAGAGTTGACAAAGTCTTTCTGTGTGGGTGAGCAGTCAGGAGTCAGGAGTCAGGAGTAGCTCCTTCAAATTCATAATTTCTAAGGTACAACCACAACTTGGTTACGCCCAGCAGCTTTAGCAAGGCAAAGAACAGCATCAGCAGTTTGAATTAATGCTGTACCACTAGCACTATGTTGGGGAAAACCAGTAACTCCCAAATATACTGTGATCTCCTGACTCCTTGATAGCGACTTGTACTGAGCCTGTCGAAGTAAGCGTGGCGTTAGCCATACTCCTTAATATTCACAAAAGGACTTTTTCAGCAAACCCTAATTAGGTGCATTTCTAAGATTGGTAAGAATACCTTATAATCTTCATAAGTTCTATCGTTGGTAATAGGGATATTCTGAGTTTTTACTTTTTTCCCCTGTTCATCAACTACATAGATTGTTAATAATTAAGGTCATTTGAGCGTTACTAAAACATTACCTACTGTTAATATTTCTCTTTTTCTACAACTATGTCTTTTTGTCTTGGGATGCCAATAACCTTTGGTTTGATTTATTGCTGTTTCATGAGCCACTTCTGATTGAGAAAGCTTATGCAATAACATTGCAATACATTGATCCGCTAACACTAATGCCGCTTCTCTTATTTTTTCTTCTCTTTCTTTTACAGTTCGTCCATCCCACTCTTCGATTTTTGTCAAATCTAAAAGTTTCTTCACATTTTCTTGAAATTATGATATGGAATCTGTTAAACTTAGATTTGCATATATAGCATTTACCAATTACCAATTACCAATTACCAATTACCAATTACCAATTACCAATTACCAATTACCAAAAAAATATGAAATTACAACAAAGAGAGATAACATTAAAAAAAATAAATCCACAACAGCAAAACCAAACTGAGCCACATTTAGGTTTGGTTTGTATCACTATTGATAAACAAGTGCGTTTTCGGACTATTACCCGGACCCGTTATTTAAAACTTTCTCCTCAACAAAGAGAAGATACCCTAAAAGAACTTTATCAAAATAATTTGCGCTGCTTGGATGGGGCGTTAACTTTCTGTCAAAAGCAAAATATTCGCCTTTATCGCATGACTTCGGCTTTATTTCCGATGAGTGATATGGAAGATAAAATTGGTGGAAATATATTAGAAGAAATGAGGGAAGATTTATCTAAAATTGGACAAAGGGCAGAAAATTTAAACATCAGAATGGTTTTACATCCTGATCAGTTTGTAGTCTTGAGTTCTGATTCTGATGAAGTCATAGAAAATAGTATCAAAATTTTAACAAACCACGCCTACACTTTAGATTTACTTGGTTTACCTCAGTCACCTTGGGCGTTAATGAATATTCATGGTGGTAAATCTCAACGTGGGGAAAAATTGGTAAAAGTAATTTCTGAACTACCACCAGGTATTAAAAACCGCTTAACTTTAGAAAATGATGAATATGCTTATAATGCTCAGGAGATTTTAGAGGTATGTCAACAAGCTGGTATACCGATGGTTTTTGATGCACATCACCATATTTGCTATGAAAAGTTAGATTCTTATGATCATCCTAGTGTAGAATCTATGGTTTTAGGGGCGCGAGAAACTTGGGAAAATCCAGATTGGCAGTTAGTACATATTTCTAATGGGGAAACAGGTTTTAATGATAGAAAACACAGTGATTTAATTACAGCCATGCCTCAAGCTTACCACCAAGTACCCTGGATAGAAGTAGAAGCCAAACACAAAGAAAAAGCGATCGCCCATTTGCGGGATTGGTGGTTAATGCAGAATAATTAACGTTATATTAACTTTACTTAATTAGTTGATCAATAATAAATTGAGAAATGGCGATCGCGATTGATTTTGGTACTAGCAACACAGTTATTACTCGCTGGAATCCCGTTACCCAGCAACCGGAAACTTTGACTTTACCGGGTTTATCCCTGCAACAAAGTCTTAATCCCCCACTGATTCCCAGTTTAGTATATGTAGAAGCAGCGAGTGAAAGTAAAGTTTTAGTTGGACAGCAAGTGCGCGATCGCGGTTTGGATCTCAAAGATGATAACCGATTTTTCCGTAGTTTTAAACGCGGTATTGGCGCAGATATTCAGGGTTTTTTACCAGAACTAGATGGAGAAATCGTCACCTTTGAAAAAATAGGTAAATGGTTTTTAACCAGGGTAATCGAAGAATTAACACTAATAGAAGGTGGTTTAGATTCTTTGGTTTTAACAGTACCTGTAGACAGTTTTGAAGCTTATCGTCACTGGTTAGGCAAAGTTTTTCAAGCACTTCCAGTAGAACAAGTTAGGATGTTAGATGAACCTACTGCCGCAGCTTTAGGTTATGGTTTAACAGCACAAGAAAATTTGTTAGTAATTGATTTTGGTGGTGGAACATTAGATTTATCTTTGGTACGTTTAGATCAACAGGCACAAACTAATACTAAACCAGTAGGATTTTTATTAAAGTGGGGTAATAAATCTTTAGCGGAAGATTCCAAACAAAAGGTAAAAACAGCCCGTGTATTAGCAAAAGCGGGGCAAAATTTAGGTGGTACAGATATTGATAATTGGATAGTTGATTATTTTGTCAAAACTAAAGGGTTGCCAGTTAATTCTATAATTACTCGGTTAGCAGAACGGGTAAAAATTCAATTATCTACCCAAAATAAAGCCAGTGAAGTTTATTTTAATGATGAAACTTTTGAAAGTTATGAATTGGATCTTGACCGTCAAACTTTAGAGAATATTCTCAAAGATCATGGATTTTTTGATAAGTTACATGATACCATGATGACCTTGTTACAACAAGCCCGTCGTCAAGGTATAGAACTAGATGATATTAATGCAGTTTTGTTAGTGGGTGGAACTGTACAATTACCAGTAGTAAATACATGGGTACAGCAATATTTTGAACCAGAAAAAATCCGTTATCAAAAACCTTTTGAAGCGATCGCTCAAGGTGCATTACAAATTACCCAAGGTTTAGAAATCAAGGACTTTTTGTATCATAGCTATGGAGTGCGGTACTGGGATAGACGCAACCAACGTCACAGTTGGCAACCAATAATTAAAGCCGGACAAGCTTATCCCATGAGTCAACCAGTAGAATTAGTTTTAGGTGCTTCTAGGGAAAATCAGCCGAGTATTGAGTTAATTTTAGGAGAATTAGGAGCAGAAACCGGAGGTACAGAAGTTTATTTTGATGGCGATCGCTTAGTAACTCGCAAACTTGAGTCTGTGACAACTACAGTTAAACCGCTGAATGATACAGAAGAAGCCAGAAAAATTGCTAAACTTACACCCCCTGGTTTTCCGGGGAGCGATCGCATTAAAGTCATGTTTCAAGTTGATGAACAACGATTTTTAAGAATTACCGTTGAGGACTTATTAACAAATAATACCCTGGTAGAAAATCAACTTGTGGCACAATTGAGTTAAGGAGGCAGGAGTCGTAGGGGCGAAGCATTCGGGCGACCAATTATCAATTTTATGAAAAGGCTATTTTCCCAATGCTTCGCCCTTACAGGAGTCAGGAAGAACGGATTTTATTTTCCCTGTTCCCTATTTTTTCAAGCCTTGCTACTGACAATTACCTGTAAACTACCACCAGCATATAAAATTGGTTTACCAACATCAAAACCAGATTCTCTTAATAAACCAGGTAAATCAGTTTTTAATAACTGCCAAGCTGTTTCCGTTTCAAACAACCAAAAAAACACTGATAAACCAGGCCAAAATATAGGATTTGTGGGAGGATGAAAATCTACTAAAGTAAAAATTCCCCCTGGTTTTAATACTCTATAAACCTCTTGGATGATTTTTCTTAATTGTTCAGGTTGCATTTCATGTAAAGCGGCGCTAGTATGCACCACATCAAACTCATGATCTGTAAAAGGCATATTTTCCGCATAAGCTTCTACATAAGTAGCATTCGGCACATTCTTTTTTGCCCGTTGTAAAGATAAAGGCGAAGCATCCAATCCTGTAACATTTTGTGATAATTTCACCAAAAAAGCCGTAGCTTGACCACTACCACAGCATAAATCTAGAATTTTAGTATCTGAGTTGAGGTTTAAACCTTGTAAAGCGAGTTGACGAAAACGCCCCTCACCGCCCACACTCAGGGCTGCTAACCGGGATATGGCATCATATAACCATTGATAGCGGTAACTCAAGTCTCGAAAAATTGTTGCCATTGCATATTTCCTTAACGTTAAGCTTTATATTGAATAAAGATATATTGTTAACATTAGTAAAAAAATTGTAAAGATTGGGGGAAAGTAACTGCTATGGGTCGTGTAGGCGTATTATTACTCAATCTAGGTGGACCTGATAAATTAGAAGATGTGGGTCCATTCTTATATAACCTGTTTTCAGATCCCGAAATTATTCGCCTACCATTTCGATGGATGCAAAAACCATTAGCTTGGTTTATTGCCACACGGCGAGAAAAAACATCACAAGAGAATTATAAGCAAATTGGTGGGGGTTCACCATTGCGAAGCATCACAGAAGAACAGGGGGAAGCGTTAAAAACCCAATTGGATGCTATGGGTAAAGAAGCAAATATCTATGTGGGAATGCGTTATTGGCATCCCTACACAGAAGAAGCGATCGCCCAACTGGCACAGGATAACATTGACAAGTTGGTAATTTTGCCACTTTATCCCCAATTTTCTATTAGTACCAGTGGTTCTAGTTTCCGGTTGTTAGAAAAACTTTGGCAAGAAAACCCAAAACTTCAACCTTTGGAATACACTGTGATTGCTTCCTGGTACAAACAACCAGGTTACTTGCAAGCAATGGCGGAACTGATCATTGAGCAACTAAATCAATTTCCCAACCCGGATCAGGCACACATCTTTTTTAGCGCCCACGGTGTACCAAAAAGCTATGTTGTAGAAGCAGGCGATCCTTATCAGCAGGAAATTGAGGAATGTACTCAATTAATTATGCAAACTCTTAATCGCCCCAACGCCCACACCTTAGCTTATCAAAGTCGTGTCGGTCCGGTGGAATGGCTACAACCTTATACTGAGGATGCCTTAAAAGAACTGGGTGAAAAAGGCGTTAAAGATTTGGTAGTAGTACCCATTAGTTTTGTTTCTGAACACATCGAAACTTTGCAAGAAATTGATATTGAATATCGGGAAATAGCCGAAGAAGCAGGAATTGAAAACTTCCGACGTGCTGCTGCTCCCAACACTCATCCAGTATTTATTCAAGCACTGGCAGATTTGGTAATTGAGTCTTTGGAAAAACCGGATCTCAAACTTTCCCAAGTTACCCAGATGAAAAAAAAGGTGAAAATGTATCCTCAAGAACGTTGGGAATGGGGAATGACAACTAGCGCCGAAGTCTGGAATGGTAGAATTGCCATGCTTGGTTTCATTGCCTTGATCATCGAAATTATCACCGGTCGAGGCTTACTCCATGCTATAGGGCTTTTACAGTAGGTGACAGGAGGCAGGAGGCAGGAGAATTTTAGATTTTAGATTTTAGATTTTAGATTGGATTCATGAAATACAATCCAAAATCCAAAATCCAAAATCCAAAATTGTATACCCAGTCACCAGTCACCAGTCCCTATTCCCTATTCTTACGATTTTCCCAATACCAGTGATACCACTGTGCAGCACTACGAACTGCAAACCAGAGCAGAATTAAAGCTATTAATCCTCCTTGTTGGGTGCTATATACAAAGTTGTAATCTATAGTTCAGATGTTTGGGTAGATATATAGGAATTTAAATTGAAAATTTTTGCACATCAATTAGCAGATTCTTCACTAAATCAGTAATTTTATGGATTCAAGTTATCTTAATATACAAGTATCATGCAAGTAGGATTTGCTGAAAAAGTCTTTTCGTGAGGGTTAGGAGTTCAGGAGTCAATCGATTTTGGATTGACGATTTTTCCGTTATGAAGGATCAGAACCTGTACCAAATTGTCAAAAATACAGGAGTCAGAAGCAATTAAGATGTGAAAAGTTCATATTTCCACAGGTAGATCCGGGAACAGTTTCTCACTTCTAGTTTTGACTCCTGATTCCTGAATTTTAAATTCCCAGTCTTTGATAAACTTGATCTAAATGTCTCAGATGGTTTTGTGGATCAAAACAAGCATCTATTTCTGCTGCTGACAAGTTTGCAGTTACACGGGGGTCTTTACTAATCAAATTACGGAAATTACCTTCTGGTTTATTCCAAGCAGTATGGGCATTTTGCTGAACTATGCTATAAGCTTCTTCCCGGCTAAGTCCTTTATCTACTAAGGTTAAGAGAACCTTTTGACTAAAGACGACTCCACCATAGCAGTTAAGGTTGCGTTCCATGTTCTGGGGATATACCAGCAAATTTGTCACCAAGTCGGTGATCTCATGGAGCATAAAGTGTGTTAAAATGCAAGCATCTGGTAAAATTACCCGTTCGACGGAACTGTGAGAAATATCTCGTTCATGCCATAAAGCTACGTCTTCTAAAGCTGCTCCTGCATGACTTCTTACCAGTCGCGCCATTCCTGTCAGTCTTTCTGAGCGGATGGGGTTGCGTTTGTGAGGCATGGCACTAGAGCCTTTTTGACCTTTGGAGAAGTATTCTTCAACTTCTAAAACGTCGGTTTTTTGCAAGTTGCGAATTTCTACGGCAAAGCGTTCTATAGATGCCGCCAGTAAAGCTAATTGTTGCACAAAGTCGGCATGAAGATCACGGGAAATAACTTGAGTGGAAGCGGTATCGGGTTTAAGTCCGAGTTTTTGACAAGCGATCGCTTCTACACGGGGTTCAATATTTGCATAAGTTCCCACCGCCCCGGATATTTTACCAACAGCGACATTTTTTTTCAGGACTTGCAAACGTTCTTGATGTCGCAATACTTCCGCTAACCAACCAGCTAATTTAAAACCAAATGTGATAGGTTCAGCGTGGATACCATGCGATCGCCCAATCATCACAGTATAACGGTGTTCTCTGGCCTTGTTGCGAATTGCCCCAATTAAATCTTCTAATCGTTGTAACAAGATATCCAAACTAGCAACTAATTGTAGTGCTAATGCCGTATCCAGTACATCGGAACTGGTTAAACCCAGGTGAATATAACGTCCAGCATCACCAACATATTCATTGACATTTGTCAAGAAAGCAATCATATCATGGCGAACTTCCGCCTCAATTTCTAACACCCGCTTGGGGTCAAAATTCGCCTTGGCTTTAATTTCTGCTACTGCTTCTTTAGGAATATAACCTAGTTCTGCCTGAGCTTCACAAACAGCAATTTCTACCTGTAGCCAGGTTTGTAACTTATAGTTTTCATTCCACAGATTGCCCATTTCGGGCAAAGTATAACGCTCAATCACATTCGGGCATATAATACAACTGTCATATTTTACAAGGGAATTGGTGATTGGTGATTGGTGATTGGTGATTGGTGATTGGGGACTGGTGACTGGGGACTGGGGACTGGGGACTGGTGACTGGGGAAAAATATTTCCCTTCTGCCTTCTGCCTTCTGCCTCCTGCCTCCTGCCTCCTGCCTCTTCAGCAAACCTTTGTTAAGCAATAGTAAAATTACGTAAGTATGCGTTCAATTTGATTTAAAATTCAGTAAAACAACGATAGCTTATTTAGTACGGACTGAGGAAAATAATTAAAGATTTAAAGAAATTATACTAACCCCATTGTGCAGAACAAGGGATTACTACAAAGGAATTGATATGGCAAAAAGTGAAACCTCTATCCAACCTGATGGTATGGAGTTATTACACTTATACCACCAAAATCCTTCGATTCAACTGCGTAACCGACTGGTAGAGATACATAAGGGTTTGGTGCGGAAGATGGCTTATAAGTTTACCCATCAATGCCATGAACCTTATGAAGACTTAGAACAAATTGGTTATTTGGGGTTGATCCGGGCTATTGAGCGTTTCGATCCCTCTCAAGGATATGCTTTCAGTTCCTTTGCTGTACCTTATATTCGCGGCGAAATATTGCATTTTTTACGCGATCGCTCGACTTTAGTTAAAATACCCCGCCGTTGGCAAGAACTTTACAATCAGGGGCAACTTCTTTGTAAAGAATTAACATTATCTTTGGGTCGTCCTGTCAAAGATACGGAAATTGCTGAAAAACTGCATATTTCTGTACAAGAATGGCAAGAATGTAAGTTAGCAAATCAAAACCGGATGCCTTTAAGTTTAGATGCTACCCCAACTAACAGCGTAGATTATCAAATGACCTTGGGTGATATACTTCCTTGTCCCCATACTACGATGCTTCAGCAACAAGAGGAAGAAAGACTACAGCTACAAGGGGCGATGAGGATGTTAGATGATAAACCCCGGATGGCTGTAGAGTTGGTATTAGTTAAGGAACTAACTCGCAAGGATGCAGGTAAAAAAATTGGTGCTAGTCCGATGACTGTTACTCGCTATCTGCATAAAGGTATTCAACAATTAATTTGCTATTTGCAACCGCAAGGTGAGACAGATGTAATGAGTGCTTAGTTTTGGTAACTGGTGACTAGGGACTAGGGACTGGGGACTGGTGACTGGGAAATAAATTTTATTTTTTCCAATCACCTATTACCTAGATTTTATATCGGCGATCGCTATCAGGCAATCATTCAAAGGAAGTAGAGAAATAAATTTACTATCATTCAAGATGATTAAAGTTAATTCAATATTTCTCTACCCCTGGGTTTTTCTAATCTTCTGATCTTGGTAATTTAGAATTGACTAAATTGGTAAATTCTGCCAAAGAAGTAATCGTAATTGATGATACAAATAATTCTTCTAAAGCGGTTAGATCATCAATCTTCTGAATATTTTTGCTCAGTATTTCGGGAACATCACCAAACTTGACTTGTAGAAGTTTAATGATATCTTGTTGGCGAGTTCTTGCAATAAATAATTCTTCAGTAGGGGTTAAAAAAGGCATTTCTCTCTCCTTTTCATACTCGGTTATTTTGGTGAGCAATTTCTGTTGTAATTCCTTAGTTAATGACATCATTTTGTCAATAAATCTAAAGAGGTTTTCAATGTCATATCTGTTTAAACCTCGCTCATATAAACTTCTAATTAATATCCATTTCCACTGCTCCCTATCTGCGAGTTTGTTGGTAGTAGTTTTGGTTTTTAAATGTGCCATTACTAATATAGCAAATAGATTGCTGCTTTGCTCTAGTGCTTCCCATTTGTAATCTATGAGTTTGACTGTATCAAACTTACACACAACCTCACTCTTACCTAAACCATATTGATAACTATTAGGTCGCCATGTTTTGCTTTCATCTCCTAATATGGCTAAACTAACTACTGGTTTATGGTATAAATCAAAGGATCGGTAGTTATAGATATACATTCTTTGGGAAAATTCTTCATCGTATTGACTTTGTACTTCGATGTGAATTAATATCCAAATTTCTGTGTTATCTAGTAACCACACTTGATATAATTTATCAGCATAGCGTTTTTCTGTGTTAGAGGTAG
>NZ_JACJPU010000045.1:0-43920 GCF_014696235.1 Sphaerospermopsis sp. FACHB-1194
TAATTTAAAACAAGAAGCGGTCAGATTGATCGTGTTAGCCTGTGGACTAGATAGTGCCGACACTGCTAGGGTGAAACAGGAAGAAAAAGCCAACTTTTGTTAGCATTAGTTAGCTTTTTTGTATCGGCACAATCTCGAACTTTAATAGAAATAATATAAACGTCAAGTCAAAGGATTAAAGGATTAAAGATGCGTGTTTTTGTACTACTATTCAATGCGGGAACTGATAATGAAGGGATTCACTCGATTCGGGTGGGCGATCGCAATACAATCATGATGTTTGAATCAGAAGATGATGCCACCCGCTTTGCTTTAATGTTAGAAGCGCAAGATTTCCCCACACCGACGGTTGAGGGAATGGAAGAGCAGGATATCATAGACTTTTGCAAAAGTGCGGGTTTTGGCTGGGAACTTGTGCCAGAAAATAGTAATACCGTGGTGACACCTCCAGAACAGAACGTAGAAGAAACTGATTGGAAACCAGAAGGTCAAACTCAAAATAACTATGATAACTATAGTTCTCAGTCAGAAGAACAGCAAATGTCTGATTCTGAACTAGACAGCTTCCGTCGCCGACTAGAAGGGTTATTGTAAGTAGTCATTAGTCATTAGTTGTTGGGAAAGTAGGGAATAGGGAATAGGGAATAGGGAATGAGTTAACAATGTTACCCAGTCACCAGTTACCAGTCACCAGTCATCAGTCACCAGTCACCTGTTCCCTTACCTCACCAATAAATTCTCAACTAAAATAGGATTGCTAGATTGCTATATGCGAATTTTGCTAGTTGAAGATGAACCAGGAATAGCCCAATTTATCAGTCAAGGACTCAGAGAGATGAGTTACGCTGTTGATGTGGCTCATGATGGTGAAGAAGGTAAGGAATACATCTTTGCTGCTGAGTATGACATTATCATCTTAGATATTATGCTACCCAAAATTGATGGGTTAAAGCTACTAGGAGAATTTCGCCAGCAAAAAATTAAAACTCCAGTCTTACTTTTAACAGCACGGGATACTGTAGAAGATCGGGTAAAAGGATTAGATCATGGTGCAGATGATTATTTAGTCAAGCCATTTGCATTTTCAGAATTACTGGCACGGTTACGAGCTTTGCAACGTCGCCCACCATTACAATTTAACACCATTTTACAGGTTAGTGATTTAACTATGGATGTAGTCACAAGGGAAGTTCAGCGTGGAGGACGTTTCATTGAACTTAGCCCCTTAGAGTTTAAACTTTTAGAGTATTTATTGCGTAATTCCAATACAGTAGTTACCCGTACACAAATAGGTGAACACGTTTGGGATTTTGATTTTTATAGTGATTCTAATGTTGTAGATGTATATGTTGGTTATTTGAGACGGAAAATAGATCGGGGTTCTGATCAGCCACTACTGCATACAGTTAGAGGAGTAGGATATTGTCTCAAGGGAATAGGTGATAGGTGACTGGGGATTGGTGATTGGGGAAAAATATTTACCTCCTGACTCCTGACTCCTGACTCCTTGAAATCCTGACTCCTGCTGTATGTTTTCTCAACGATTTAATCAAAGTACAATTAGAACTCGTCTAACAACATGGTACATACTGCTTTTGGGCTGTACGCTAGTAGTTTTCGATACCTATTTATATATTCAATTAAAACATAGTTTACTTGGTCAATTAGATACAGCTTTGCAGGTTGCAGCTTCGGAAACTTTTGCTGAAGTGATTCAGGTAAATGGTCATCCTACTTTGAAGATCAAACAACAGTCTGAAACTATTACCCGTAAGTTAACTAATGCTGGTTTTTCCGTGCGTTTGGTTTCTCCCCAAGGTGAAATTTGGGATGGTATCGGTAGTTACAAAACCATACCACCGATGATGCCCGTAAAAATGGGTTATACCAGTGTTACTGAATACGGCAAGATTTGGCGAGTTTATACTCAACCATTATCTTTATCTTCCACTGCTGGTTGGTTACAAGTTGCCCAATCTCTAGATCCTATTTCTGAAGCTTCAGAACATCTGCTGACTTTGATGCTTTTGAGTTTTCCTTTAATTCTCTTAATTGCAGCTTGTGGAGGTTTATTTTTAGCGGATCAAGCGTTACGTCCTATTGGTCGCATTATTCGCACTGCCCAGGCAATAAGTCCTAATGATTTCACCCAGCGCATCGGTTATCAAGGTTCAACAGATGAAGTGGGAAGATTAGCTATCACCTTGGATGGGATGTTAGATCGCTTGCAAGCTGCATTTGAGCATGAACGCAGATTTACAGCCGATGCTTCTCATGAGTTACGCACACCTTTAACAGTGATTAAAGGCAGACTGGGTGTAACTTTAAGTAGAGAGCGTACACCAGAAGAATATCATCATACCTTACAAGAATTACAACGGGAAGTTGATCGTTTGATTCGTCTTGCTAATGGTTTGCTTTTTCTCACTCGTTTGGATCAAAGTGAATCTGAATATCAATGGACTTTGACAAATGTTGATTTAAGCGAGTTACTAGAAGTTCTCATTGAGCAAATTCAGCTTTTAGCAGCAGATAAAAATATTACCATCTGTGCAAGTATAAAACCCTTACTTTACATTACTGGCAATTCTGATCACTTAACCAGTTTGTTTTTAAATTTACTAGATAACGCCATTAAGTACACATCCCCGGAAGGTAAGATTAGTGTAGAAACATATCGTGAAAATGAACAGGTGAAAGTAACTATCACTAATACGGGTAAAGTAATTGCAGCGGAACATTTACCCCATTTGTTTGAGCGTTTTTATCGTGCAGAAAGCGATCGCTCACGGTATACAGGTGGATCAGGATTAGGTTTAGCGATCGCCCATGAAATTGTTCGCTTACACGGTGGTAAAATTTATGTCACCAGTAACCCCCATCAATTCACCACATTCACTGTAGAATTACCATTTTGATACTGCCAACTTAATTCTAAGAAAATTCTTAATTTCTTCTCATGCTTTTCTTAAAATTTGTGGACTAATTTAGAGGGTAGTTCATAAAGTTTTCTAATGCTGAGGAAAGAAAAAATCAATGGATGGCAGTTTAATTCTTTTTAACATTCTCAATCCCCCTGTGTTGTTCTTCTTTTTGGGAATGCTGGCGGTTTTTTTAAAATCAGATTTAGAAATTCCCCAACCCTTACCAAAATTATTTTCACTGTATTTGCTGTTATCCATTGGTTTTAAAGGCGGACATGAACTAGCAGAAAGTGGCATTAACTCGCAAATAGCAATGACGCTGATAGTTGCTATTGTCATGGCTTCTATCGTACCAGTATACACCTTTTTTATTCTCAGAATCAAGCTTGATCATTACAATGCAGCTGCTATCGCTGCTACCTACGGTTCTATTAGTGCAGTCACCTTTATTACCGCTAGTTCTTTTCTAGAAAAACTGCACATTCCCTATGGGGGACACATGGTAGCAGCATTAGCTTTAATGGAATCTCCAGCTATTATTATCGGCTTAATTCTGGTGAGAGCATTTGCACCCAAGACAGAAGGTGAAGAAGGATTTTCTTGGGGAAAAGTGATGCACGAAGCTTTTTTAAATGGCTCAGTGTTTCTGTTAGTTGGTAGTTTGCTAGTTGGACTATTAACAGGAGAAAAAGGTTGGGAAAAATTACAACCATTTACTCAAGGAATTTTCTACGGTGCGCTGACTTTCTTTTTACTTGATATGGGATTAGTAGCAGCCAGAAGAATTAAAGATTTAAGTAAAACCGGTTCTTTCTTAATTGGTTTTTCTGTTTTCATTCCTGTTGTCAATGCTATCTTAGGAATTTTGATTGCAAAAGTCTTGGGAATGGGAGAAGGAAATGGACTTTTATTTGCGGTTTTATGTGCCAGTGCTTCTTATATTGCCGTACCGGCAGCGATGAGATTAACTGTTCCCGAATCTAATCCTAGTCTTTATGTTTCTATGGCTTTAGCTTTAACATTCCCCTTTAATATTATTGTGGGAATTCCTCTTTACTTACAAATTTTAAAACTTGTTGGTGTATAGATCATTAGTCTTTTGACCATAGATTCACAAACATGAAATTACAAACATCAGAAATTGCTGTTTTCTGTCCAATAGGTATTAGTCTAGGTGTTATTTATGGAACTCGTTAACCGAGTAGAAATCATTGTCAGCACCCTGGAACAAAGAGAAGTTATAGATATCCTTAATTCTGTGAAAGTTCCTGGATATACATTAATAGAAAATTCTTCCGGTAAAGGGGATAGGGGGATTTGTTATAACGATTTGGGGCGAGAATTTAGCAATAGTTATATTTCTACTATTTGCACCAATCAAATACAATTTGAATACCTGCTCAGAGATATTTTACCCATCCTCAAAACCATTGGTGGTATTTGTTTAATTACCACGAGTAATTCTCTGATATCAGATAACTTTTCCCCCAATCTAACAAGTCTAAATTTATCAATCCCTATTATGCAAGAAGTCCAAAAAGTAGAGATTGTTATTGATACATCTCACATTGAAGATGCTCTGAACATTTTAGAAATCGTCTCTGTTTCTGGATATACAATTATTAAAGATACCTCTGGTAAAGGTGATCGAGGTTTAGTATCTTCCGATATTGACTATGAATTTAGTAATAGTTACATTATGACAGTTTGTACCAATCAAAAACAATTAGATAATTTAGTGGAAAAAATCACCCCTCTGCTGAAAAAAATCGGAGGTGTGTGTTTAGTAACTGATGCAAAATGGGTTAATCACTAAATAATTAAGGAGTCAGGAATCAGAATTTTTGATCAATAAGTAGATTATTAAATTTCTAGGATGTTGCAGATACCAAAAGAATAAAAACACTAAAACGAAAATCACATGAATTCTACAATGCCAATGAAAAGAATTATCAAAGGACTGAACGAATTTCAAACTAACTATTTCACAATTCATCAGGAAATGTTCCGCCAATTATCTCAAGGACAAACTCCTGAAATTCTCTTTATTACTTGTTCTGATTCTCGCATTGATCCGAATTTATTAACACAAACTAAACCAGGAGAACTGTTTATTATTCGGAATTTGGGTAATATTATTCCCACTCATGGAAGTCCTAATAGCAGTGAAGGTGCGGGAATTGAATATGCTGTTTCTGCTTTAAATATTAAGCATATTATTGTTTGTGGTCATTCTCACTGTGGTAGTATGAAAGCACTCCTACAATTAAATAATTTATCTGATGAAATGCCTTTAGTTTATGATTGGTTAAAACGCAATGCCGAGTCTACCCGTCGTCTTTTGCGAGAAAACTATCAAAACTATGATGGGGAAACATTGCTAAAAATAGCTGTAGAAGAAAATGTTTTAACTCAAATTGAAAATTTAGAAACCTATCCTGTGATTCGTTCTAAATTACATGGTGGTAAAATATCTCTCCATGCTTGGGTTTATGAAATAGAAACAGGACAAATTTTTGCTTACAATGCTAATGATAGTAAGTTTGTGCCTTTAAGTTCTGACGCTTTCCCCGTTCCCGATCCTTTAGCTTGTTTAAAAGCAGGTTAATTGAGAAAATATTTATTTAATATTTATTTTTTGATGAGGTAGAAAAGTTAAAGTTGATAAATACATAAACTTTGGATTTAAAAATCAATTTTTATCAATTAATTCAAAGTTTATCTACCTCATTATTTGATTTTTTAGGAAACATTTAGCCATCTACTATCAAAATGAAAAATTACGTAAATTCAGATTTTTCAGATCACCTAAATATAGGGAGTCAATGGTTTTTACGCACACCAGAAAGAGCATTAGAACAAGCATATAAAATGGCTTTAAAAATTAAAGATATTGAATTAGAACATTTTGCAGGGGATAAAGTATCTAGTCAGTCAGGTGATTACAGTCAAAATGTTTTAGATTGTTTTCAGACAGATGTGGAAAAATATTTAAAGATTATTAAAATCAGAGTTGTAGAATTTAAAGTGAGTCGATTTTTTATCAAAAACTCTAATTACGCTTTTTTGGATAAACTAAAATTAATTGATGAAGTTCTCTCCAGATACAAAAATGAGGATTTAGAATTATCTAATTCTAATGTTGTAGCTTATTCTCAAAAACCAACTCTTACCAAGTTAGAATCTCACCAACAACCACCAAAAAATTCCTCTCAACTAACATCAAAACTCAGTTTAGAAAATATTGAACCAGTCACCAAAAAAACTGGTATTTTTCCCAGATCCATTGGTAGAACATTTCGTAAAATTACCAATGATATGAGTCCAAGTTCTGAACAGGAGGTATTGCGGAATTTTCAAGCATCGAGAAAAATTACCAAACGAGCTATTAACTGTTTGTTGTTATTAATTCTCATTCCCTTGTTAACTCAAGAATTGTCTAAAAAGTTTTTCATACTTCCTGCTGTAGAACATTTTCGCAGTGTTGAAAGTACACCTATTTTTCTGAACTGGGAAATGAAAGAGGAAGCACTAAAACAATTGCAGTCTTTTGAGGAAGAATTAAAATTTGACAATTTATTGAAACATTCTCCTCAAATTTCTGTCGAAGCTATGGAAGAAAAAATTTCACTCAAAGCAGAAGAATTAGCAGAAGAATTTAAACATAAAAGTAATAGTGCAGTGGCAAATGTTTTTGCGGATTTATTAGGTTTATTTGCTTTTGCAGTTGTGGTAGTCATCAATAAAAAAGGGGTGATAGCTATTAAAAATCTGCTGAATGAAATTATTTATGGTTTAAGTGATAGTGCCAAAGCATTTATCATTATTTTATTCACAGATATTTTTGTAGGTTTCCATTCTCCTCACGGTTGGGAAGTGATTTTAGAAAGTATTGCTAGTCATTTGGGTATTGCCGCAGATAGAAATGCTATTTTCCTATTTATTGCTACATTCCCAGTAATTCTAGATACTATATTCAAGTATTGGGTTTTCCGTTATCTGAACCAGATTTCACCTTCAGCAGTAGCAACACTGAAAAATATGAATGAATAGGTAATTAATTGATAATTGATAATTGACAATTGACAATTGTTTCATTTAAGGTTTAAAACCTCCCCTTTAAAGGGGAAAAAAATTTCCCGTGGGTTGCGTTATCTCGTAACCGAAATTACAATATCAATTATTTTGTAACCTAACCGAGTAGTATTGACTGATAACGGATAACGGATAACTGATAACTGAGAAATGACAAATTTACAAGAACGCGGACATCTACTCACAGAACAAGTAAATCCTAATAGTCTGAATTTAGACCAACTAAATTCTTTGGAATTGGTAGAATTATTTAATACTGAAGACCAAAAAGCGGTAGTTGCTGTTGCCGGTGCAAAGGTTCAGTTAGCCGCAGCTATTGAAAAGACGGCTGAACGTTTACATCAAGGTGGACGTTTATTTTACATCGGTGCGGGAACAAGTGGACGGTTAGGGGTGTTAGATGCGGCTGAATGTCCACCTACTTTTTGCACATCTCCAGAGTTGGTACAGGGTATTATTGCTGGTGGTGCGGGGGCGTTGTTACGCAGTTCTGAGGGTTTAGAAGATTTAGCGGAAGATGGTGAAAGTGCGATCGCCCAACACAAAATTAATCAACTGGATGTAGTCGTCGGTATCACTGCTGGGGGAACTACTCCCTATGTTCAAGGTGCATTAAAAGCAGCACGTCAAAGGGGAGCTTTAACAGTTTTTATCGCCTGTGTTCCCGCAGAACAAGTTCCCTTTGATGCAGATATTGATATTCGCTTGTTAACAGGACCAGAAATATTAGCTGGTTCAACTCGGTTGAAAGCTGGAACTGCGACAAAATTAGCTTTAAATATCCTTTCTACCAGCGTGATGGTGAAATTAGGGAAAGTTTACGGTAATAGAATGGTGGATGTTGCGGTAACAAATCAAAAATTACGCGATCGCGCTTTAAGAATTTTACAAGATTTAACCGGTTTAAGTCGAGAAGCCGCAGGTTTCTTATTAGAACGTAGTGGTAAATGGGTGAAGTTGGCTTTATTAATGCACTGGACAAATTTAGATAAAACCGCAGGTGAGGAACTTTTAGCAGTGCATAAAGGTAATTTGCGTGTGGCTGTGGATACTTATCAAAGGAGTCAGGAGTCAGGAGTCAGGAGTCAGGAGTAATACCTCGTTATCTCGTTTATCTCGTTATCTCGTTCCCAGTCTCCGACTGGGAATAGACCTCTCCAAAATAGAATGTATTAATTTGTCATAAGTTGTAGGGGCGAAGCTTATGAGCGATAATTTAACGGAAAAATCAGACATCTAGATATCCCATAAGCTTCGACCTGCCCCCATAAATAGGGGTTGCTGAGAAAGTCTTTCCGTGAGGGCATAGGAGTCAGGAGTCAGGAGTCAGGAGTAATACCTTGTTATCTCGTTTATCTCGTTATCTCGTTCCCAGTCTCCAACTGGGAATAGACCTCTCCAAAATAGAATGTATTAATTTGTCATAAGTTGTAGGGGCGAAGCATTTGAGCGATAATTTAACAGAAAAATCAGACATCTAGATATCCCAAATGCTTCGACCTGCCCCCATAAACAGGAGTAATACCTTGTTATCTCGTTATCTCGTTCCCAGTCTCCGACTGGGAATAGACCTCTCCAAAATAGAATGTATTAATTTGTCATAAGTTGTAGGGGCGAAGCTTATGAGCGATAATTTAACGGAAAAATCAGACATCTAGATATCCCATAAGCTTCGCCCTGCCCCCATAAACAGGAGTAATACCTTGTTATCTCGTTATCTCGTTCCCAGTCTCCGACTGGGAATAGACCTCTCCAAAATAGAATGTATTAATTTGTCATAAGTTGTAGGGGCGAAGCTTATGGGCGATAATTTAACAGAAAAATCAGACATCTAGATATCCCAAATGCTTCGACCTGCCCCCATAAACAGGAGTAATACCTTGTTATCTCGTTATCTCGTTCCCAGTCGGAGACTGGGAATAGACCTCTCCAAAATAGAATGTATTAATTTGTCATAAGTTGTAGGGGCGAAGCTTATGGGCGATAATTTAACGGAAAAATCAGACATCTAGATATCCCATAAGCTTCGACCTGCCCCCATAAATAGGTTCCATAATTTCTTTTCTGGAGATGTCTAATGTCTGTATTCCTTACCTGTTCACTGTTCTCTGTTCCCTCTCCCAAATATAAAATTTATTTTGCACGACTACTTTTTACAAATTCTTTTTTGACAATGTTTCAATCTTCTGGGCAAAATATGTCTCTTGATGTTTCAGTTGTCTGGCTATTTCTAACCCTTTTTCAAACGCTGCTAATGCTTTTCCATCTTCTTTCTTTTCTAAATACATTTCTCCCATTTGATCATAAGTTTGCATCAAACCATACAAATTGGTTGCTAATGTTTCCGTTTCCAACAAAATCCTACTAGCTTGCAAAGCTTCATTAATTTGATTTTGGGAACGATACAACCTAATTAACTTTTGCAAAGCTTCACTCGCCGCCACATACTGTTCTAATTTCCAAGCAATAACATAAGCTTCTTGATAATTATTAAAAGCTTCTTGCAGAAAATTGGGATTTTCTCTGACCAAAGATTGATAATTTTCTGCTATTTTGATTTTTAAAGCCGGAACTTGAGTAAGATTCTTATTTCTATTATAAATTGCCGCTAACTTATTCAAAACATTGATCGCTTGTCGGGGTTGTTTACCCTGTTCATAAATATAAGCTAGTTGTTGCAAATATGCTAATTCATTGTTTCTATCACCTCTATTAATAGCCAAATTGAGCAATTCTTCGTAAGTTTTAGCAGCTTGAGAATAATCAAACCAACTTAAATGTAATTCCCCCAGAGTATTTAAAGTTGCTAATTCAGTATTAACATCTTTTTGTTGTCTCACCAATGTTAAAATCTGCTCGTAAGCACCTACAGCTAATTTGGGAATACGCACATTTTGGTAAGCTTCACCAAGCGATCGCCATAATTGTAAATCTGTACTTTTCTCCTTTAACATCTGTTTTTCAATCTCTTGCAACTGCTGAGTAATATACATTACCTGTTCACGCTCATTTTCCTGCCAAGCGATCGCCCCCACCCTTGATAAAGCTTGCACCTGGGCTAAAGAACCTAAAAAGCGCAGCAGTCGTAATTCTCTATTCCAAATATCAAAAGCAGCGGTTTTATCTCCCCTTTGAAAAGTAGTTATCGCTTCTTGGTTTAACTCATCCAGTGCAGTTTTCAACTGTTGCAGTTCGTCAGTAGTTAACGGTTGTTTTTTCCATGAACTCCTTACCAGAGGATCAGGTGTAGTCATTTCCAAAGGACTCGGAGGAAACCACCTCATTTGTTCTGGTTTTTTATTTTGTGCCAGTGTGACAAAACTGCACAGATGCCAGACAATAATAGTAGTAACTATAAAACTCAAGCGTCTTACCATAAACAACTCACTTTTTTCTTGTCCTGTTGAAAATAGTCTAGAAAATTTACCCGTCATATCTTGTACCAGCATCTTCTTGCTAACATCCCAGTTAACATCCTAGACTGTAACCCTGATTATGGCCTAAGATTATCATTACTCACCTGACCTGATTGAGAATCATAACAGATGTGAGATTACCAGCTTATTTGACGCACACCTATTTATTATGTTTCTCAATCATTCAATTTTAGATTTTAGATTTTAGATTTTAGATTTTAGATTTTAGATTGATTCACAACATAAATCCCTATTTCCTATTTCCTATTTCCTATTTCCTATTTCCTATTTCCTATTTCCTATTTCCTATGAGTAAAATAATTCCTGCCATCCGAGTTAAAAATTTCAGCTTTTATTACGGAATTCAAAAAATCATTGAAGATGTCTCAATGGATATTCCCCAAAATAAAATTACCGCGATTATGGGACCTAGCGGTTGTGGTAAGTCCACATTTTTGAAATCTCTCAATCGCATGATTGAACTAGAAGGAGAAATACAAGTTGAAGGAAACGTTGAATTTTTTAGTCAAAATATTTATGGTCGTCGTGTCAACTTAAATCGCCTACGTCGTCAAATTACTTTAATTTATGGTAAACCAAATCTTTTTCCCATGAGCATTTATGATAATGTAACCTATGGAGTAAAATTAATCGGATGGCATCCCAAAGCAGAATTAGATGAAATTGTCGAGTTAGCACTAAAAGCTGCCGAACTCTGGGAAGAACTCAAAAATAAACTTCATAAATCGGCTTTAGAATTATCCTTTGGACAACAACAAAGGTTGTGTATTGCCCGTGCTTTAGCAGTTAAACCGCAAGTCCTCCTTATGGATGAACTTTGTGCAGGACTTGATCCCATTTCTACGATAAAAATTGAGGAACTTATCGAATGTTTGCGTTCTGAATTAACAATTGTATTTGTCTCTCACAACATCCAACAAGTTTCTCGTTTATCAGATTTCACAGCTTTATTTTACTACAATGAAAATCATATTGGGCAGTTACTAGAATTTGCCCCTACCAAGAAACTTATCACCCATAACTTTGATTATCGCCTGCGAGACCATGTTTTTGGACGTTTCCACTAAACCTGGTTTCCATCATAGCTGGGATAAATAATTCATAATTGATAATTCATAATTGATAATTCATAATTAGGGTTTGCTGAATAAACCTAAAACCTTGATATATCAAAGGTTAGAGGCTGATAAACACAGAAATTAGTGCAAGGGTTTTGAAGGGTATACCGGAAAAAGTGTGCATTTTTTGGGATTTCAAGAGATGGCAAAGAAATTTTCAAATCTTCTCCTGACTCCTGACTCCTGACTCCTGACTCCTATGCCCTCACGGAAAGACTTTCTCAGCAACCCCTAATTAAATTTATACTTTACTCAGGGACTTAAACATTGCCTGTAGGATACACCACAGGGGAATAAGCTGTTACACAGCTAAATTGTATAATCCTAATGTTCTGAACTCTTGTTTAACAGGCAAGATGCCTGTTCCACTTATACAAATTAAATGCACAACAGCTTAAAACCCTTTTTAATTATTAATTAGGGTTTGCTGAATAAATGTGAAAATATTACAAGTAAAGGGTCTTAGCCTGCTGGAAGTTAAAAAAGTGCAAGACTTTACGAGGTGGGAACTCAAAAACCTTGCATTTAATTTCTACACAAAAGACATCACCTGTACCGTAGGCATCACCAAGTGCCTTTTCTAGCAGCATATCACCATTACATCAACAAAGAACGAGCTAGGAAAAAGCTGGCTATAGTTTTCGCATCTACAGGTTGTCCTTCACGAATAGCTGTTTCTAGTTCTTCAGGAGTCAAAAATACAGTTTCGATATCTTCATCTTCTTCTTGCTGTG
Source organism: Sphaerospermopsis sp. FACHB-1194 (assembly GCF_014696235.1). Taxonomy (NCBI): domain Bacteria; kingdom Bacillati; phylum Cyanobacteriota; class Cyanophyceae; order Nostocales; family Aphanizomenonaceae; genus Sphaerospermopsis; species Sphaerospermopsis sp. FACHB-1194. The sequence continues at coordinate 12,309 of NZ_JACJPU010000045.1, forward strand.
GCGGAGTTTCCAGCTTTTCCAAATCTCTAGCCAAAAAAGCATAGATAATTTCATCAGAATAGCCAGGAGCTAAGAAAAACTCTCCTAGTTTATCCCACTTATGAGCGCGGTAGCCTGTTTCTTCTTGTATTTCCCTTTTCACTGTTTCCAAAGGTTCTTCATTAGGTTCTACCGTTCCTGCGGGAAATTCTAACAACCTACCTTGAACTGCAAAACGATATTGACGGACAAGAATCAGTTTACCATCTTCGGTAACAGGAAGAGCCAGAGCGCCACCGGGATGACGAATACACTCCCATTCTCCTTCAGATTTATTAGGTAAACGCAAACGATTCACTTCAAAATCAAATTTGCGCCCTTTATGAAACAAACGTTGCTTGAGTAGCTGTGGTAATTCTCTACCTAGTGGCATAGTCCAATTCTATTGTCTGCAAATACTCAGAATATATACGGGGGATGCTTGGGAAATCAGGGTGTTTCTGCTGCCAAGGATGGTAATTTAATAGTCGGTTATTCATACTTAGGGTTTGCTGAATAAACCTAAAACCTTGATATATCAAAGGTTAGAGGCTGATAAACAGAAAAAAGTGCAAGGGTTTTGAAGGGTATACCGGAAAAAGTGTGCATTTTTTGGGATTTCAAGAGATGGCAAAGAAATTTTCAAATCTCCTCCTGACTCCTGACTCCTGACTCCTGACTCCTATGCCCTCACGGAAAGACTTTCTCAGCAACCCCTACTTAACTAAATGTACATCAGAACGGTCTACTTCTTGCAGCAGATTCTCAATTGTACAACCAGATAGGGGTTCTCTCCAATTTGGGGCAATTTCTGCCAATGGGACTAGGACAAAAGCTCGCTCGTGCATCCGGGGATGGGGGATCTGGAGATTTGGCTCGTTTAAGATTAAGTCATCATACAACAATAAATCTAAATCTAAAGTTCTCGGTCCCCAATGTTCTCGACGCACACGACCAAATTTTTGTTCAATTGCTAACAAGCTGGTTAATAAAGCTTGTGGAGACATTTCTACTTGCAATATGGAACAGCCATTTAAATAATCTGGCTGTGGCGGTCCTACGGCTTTGGTTCTATACCAACTGGATTTTGCTTCGAGAATAATACCAGGGGTTTGGGCTAAAGTCTCTAAAGCGGCTGCTAAAGTTCTTTGGGGATCACCCATATTACTGCCGAGAGCGATCGCACTTCTGGCGAATTTTTTAGACATTCTTTTGCTGCTGAATGCTCTTGCTAGGAGGCAGGGGATCAGTTTTGCTGCATCAGCTACCAACTTTCTCCTATTTGGTAATAAGTCTTGATCTCCCTGAAATTATTTAATCATCTGCCAAAGCCAATGGAAATAACGGTTTGGCAAATAAATCAATTTTACCTGAATTAATTGATTATTTATAAGGTATGATGTTCTAACGCTATGAGCGCAACAACCCTAGCCTTTCGGCATCAATAATAAACTGAAGTAGCTCTGAGGAGAAACTGCTCTTGCCACTTGGGAATCATCATAAAAACGAGGAGTCCACAAACGAGGAGTCCACACCTGAAAACCTACGGCCAACTATGCTGGTGCAGGCAAGGCAGTTACTTAACCAGATGACGAGTTTATCATCTGGGATGGTTGCCAGTATTGTTAGGAGCGATAAACCTTTTTATCGTCGGTTCTGGTTTTGGACTGGCTTAGGTGTAGTCGGTTTAGGTGGCGGGATCATTGCCTGTAATTATGGGATTAGTGTAATAGACAGTTCTTTACCGGATAAATCACAACTGAATGCGGTAATACGAGAGCAAACACTTACTATTCAAGCCAGTGATGGAACTGTTCTCCAACAGCAAGGAGAAGCCACTAGGGAACAGCTAAAGCTAGAACAAATCCCAGAGAACTTAAAAAACGCTTTTATCGCTTCAGAAGACAGAAGATTTCAACAGCACAATGGGATAGATGCTCAAGGTATTCTTAGAGCAGTTGTGAATAATTTGCGATCGCAAGATGTGGTGGAAGGTGGTAGTACCATCACCCAACAAGTAGCAAGAATACTCTTTCTCACCCAAGAGCGCACCATCTGGCGCAAACTCAAGGAAGTGCGTCTGGCTCAGAAAATGGAACAAGAACTCAGTAAAGACCAAATTTTAGAGCGTTACCTAAATTTAGTCTATTTGGGTTCTGGTGCTTATGGTGTAGCAGATGCGGCTTGGGTCTATTTTAATAAATCCGTGGATCAACTGACTTTATCAGAAATGGCCACCATTGCCGGACTTGCTCCTGCTCCCAACACTTACGCCCCAAATAAAAATCCTCAAGCAGCTATGGCAAGGCGAAATCAAGTGTTAAAAAGGATGTTGGAAGATGGCGTAATTACACCAGAACAACAGCAAGCCGCTATTCAAGAACCACTCACAGTTAATAGCAATTTACCGAGACGCTTTCAAGTTGAGTTTCCTTACTTTACTTCCTACATTCAGCAGGAATTACCAAAATATGTTAAGCCTGATGTGTTAGCAGCAGGAGGGTTAGTAGTAGAAACCAGTTTAAACCCGACCTGGCAAAAGGCAGCAGAAGCAGCAGTGGCTAAAGTTCTCAGAACTCAAGGTAGTTGGGCAAATTTTAAAGAAGCCGCTTTAGTAGCTATTGATCCCCGCAATGGGGAAATTCAAGCAATGGTAGGAGGTAAGGACTTTAGCGAAAACCAGTTTAATCGTGTAACTCAAGCGCAAAGACAACCAGGATCAACATTTAAAGGTTTTGTCTATGCTGCGGCGATCGCTACAGGTAAGAGTCCCTACGATGGCTATATGGATGCACCATTAGTAGTAGATGGTTATGAACCAAAAAACTACAGTGAAAAATTCTATGGCTCAATGAATCTCAAAGATTCTCTTACCCGTTCTATTAATACAATTGCAGTAAGGGTATTAATAGATGTGGGATATGAGCCAACCATTAAACTAGCACAGGATATGGGGATTAAATCGGAACTCAAGCCTACCTACTCTTTAGCACTTGGTTCTAACGAAGTCAATCTCCTAGAATTAACCAGTGCTTATGGTTCTTTTGCTACCCAAGGTTTACATACAGAAGCGCATGGAATTCGTCGCATCCTCAACCGTCAGGGTGATGTGATTTGGTCTGCTGATGTCCAACCTCAACGGGCTTTAGATGCCGATAGTGCCGCCATTATGACGTGGATGCTACGCAATGTAGTCACAAATGGTACTGGTGCTGCTGCCCAATTAAATGATAGACAGGTAGCAGGGAAAACAGGAACATCAGATGAAGCCCGTGATTTATGGTTTATTGGCTATATTCCCCAAGTAGTGGCAGGAGTTTGGCTAGGTAATGATAATAACCGCCCTACCAATGGTAGCAGCACCAGCGCCGCTTATACCTGGCATGAATTTATGGAAAAAGCCGTTGAAGGAATGCCAGTAGAAAAGTTTCCTGCACGTCCCAAATTAGAAAATCGCAAAGGTACGATCAAAGCTCAACCGATCAAACCGAAAAAAATTGTTAATACTTCCGTTGCATCTGTAGCATCTAATGATCAACAATCAGATCAGGATGATGGTGATTCATCAACCAGACGCAGACGCAGACGCAGAAGCTATTATACTCAAGTAGAACAGCAATCAAACTACACTTCAAGACGTAGACGACGTTATCGACAACAAGAAGAGTCCACTCCCAGAAGACGGAGGCGCTTTGATTCCCAATCAGGGAACAATTCTGGTGCAGAATCATCTCGTTCTAGAAGACGAAACCGCAGACAAGATTCAAATTCTGCTCCTCCTGTAAACAATAATTCCTCTGGATCTTCCCCATCCAAACCTTCTTGGAGAGAACGCCTGAAACCAGGTTCTTCTTCTTCCTCCCCTGGTGAGTAATATTTCCCCCAGTGGCAGATGTAGATGGTCAACTCGTTTTATACTTTGTAAAGAAGTGTTACAAACAATAGGATAATATAGTCATGACATTATTACTGGAAACAGCAGCACCCGCAGCAGCAGGTAATCATTTTCCATTAGCTTTTACTTTAGTGTATGTAGTTGGTTTTATTGCTGCCGTTACTATCGGTTCAATCGCTTGGTACAACTCCAAACGTCCCGCAGGTTGGGAAAGCAAAGAACGTCCTGATTTTGTTCCCAAGGTGGATAAAGAGTCATAGGAGGCAGGGAGCAGGGAGCAGGGAGCAGGGAGCAGGGAGCAGGGAGCAGGGCGAAGTTAATAACCCAATGCCCAATGCCCAATGCTCAATGCCCAGTCACCAGTCACCAGTCCCCAGTCACCAGTCCCCAGTCCCCAGTCCCCAGTCCCCAGTCACCAGTCCCCAGTCCCCAGTCCCCAGTCACCAGTCCCCAGTCACCAGTCCCCAGTCCCCAGTCCCCAGTCCCTAATTCTGCACATCCACCCAGCGGCGGTAAAGCTTTTGAATTTGTTTTAACAGTGGGTTGTAAATTGGTTGAGTAGAATCATGAGATTTACTCAACTCCTCCAATCTAGTCAGTAGTTTAGCTTCTTCAATGGCTACTTCACCATCACTGTAAATCAATCCACTGATAGCTTCAATCAGAGTTTCACATTCTTGTAAACTGGGGCGATCGCCCAAATATTCTCTCACCCATTCATAACATTGATTTGGTTTAACTGGTACTAATTCATACAGCCAAGGCTTAATCTCTGGGTCAGTAGCTAAACCCTTAGCTTGAGCTATTTCCCGCAGATATTGTCTTTCCTCCGGCTGGATTCTACCATCAATCCAAGCTGCTCCAATCAGAATTTTAACTAGATTTTTAACATGAGAATTACTAACCATTGTTGCCTCCTCCAGTAGATTCGGTCTTTCATCAAATGGTACAATCCCTAGCAGTATTCACTCGGAATCCTTGGTTTTTCTTAAACGCACCATGAAAAAACCATCCATATCTTGTTGATGAGGCCATACCTTCAACCACCCAGAGGGAGAAACATCAACAAAATCAAAGCTAGGATGTTCAATTTGCCAATGGGAATTTTTTTCTAAAAAGTTTGTAATTACTTCTTCATTTTCCTCTGGGTGTAATGTACAAGTAGCATAAACTAAAATCCCTCCAGGCTTGACAAAATTTGCAGTATGTGATATTAACTCTTGTTGGATTTGAGCTAATTCATGGACAGATGCGGGAGTTTGTCGCCAACGCGCATCAGCGTGACGGTGCATAGTTCCCAAACCGGAACAAGGAGCATCTAATAATACACGGTCAGCGATGTTATGAAATTGGGTAAAAGTGCGACTATCCCCCGTGCAGATTTCGATAGATTGTAAATTCAGACGTTTGGCATTTTCAGTAAGTTTGCGTAAACGAGAAGCAGTTTTATCACAAGCGTAAATTTTACCCTCATCCCCCATTAACTCTGCAATATGGGTAGTTTTTCCCCCTGGTGCTGCACAAACATCAATGATCACCTCACCGGGTTGGGGATCAAGCAAATGACCTACTAACTGGGCGCTACTATCTTGTACACACCACCAACCATCTTGAAAACCTGGTAAATTTTGAATTGCACCCGTACTACTAATTAATCTTAAACCTTGGGGTAAATGGGGAATTTTTCTGACTAAAATACCAGCATCTTTAAAAGTTAATTCTACTTTTTCTAAGTCACTTTTAAGAATATTAACTCTTAAATCAATAGTCGGGGTTTGATTCATCCATTGACAGAGTTTTTCTGTTTCCTCAAAACTCAATTGTTTTAACCAAACTTCAATGATCCAATTGGGGAAACTATATAAAATTCCTAATCTTTCTACGGGATTTTCTGGTAATTTTAAAGGTTCTGATGAAGTTTCTGCAAGTCGTAAATATTGCCGTAAAAACCCATTCACAAAACCAGTTAAACCAGAAAACCCATTTGTTTTTGCTAGTTCTACCGTGGTGTGGACAGCAGCGGAAGCGGGGATTTTTTCCTGATAACGGAGTTGATATAAACCCAGATGTAAAATTGTCCGCAGGTCTGGTGGTTGTTGGTGAGATTTTTTAGTACCAAGTTGATTAATAATAGCGTCTAAAGTGCGTTGTCTTCTCACACTACCATAGACTAATTCTGTCATTAACCGACGGTCATTGTCCGGTAATTGATACTTTTGTAATACACGGTCGAGGGCGACATCAGTATAAGCTCCTTTGTGTACTTCTTTGAGGGCGGTAAATGCAACTTGACGGGGGTTAGACATGGAAGGTAATGAGAATTTGACTCAGAGTAGTCATTATAGCTGTCAGGATCAGCCCAAGGAGTTGAAAACAGATTTTTTGAAGTTTGATAGAAACGAACCACAGAGACACAGAGAAACCAGTTCATTGGGCGGTTTCCCGACTTGTAGCAACTAGCGCGACACAGAAAAAATAGGGTTTGAGGAGATTTTGTGTAAGTTCTGTTTTTTAAGACAACGAATGAGCGATCGCTTTATTTATGATTACCCTGTTTAAGCTAAATCTCGTCATCTACTGTTAAGATAGAGTGTAGGTGTGAATTTCTGCCATATTATCGCTAAAATGGACATTAACTCAGTAATTAGTGCGATCGTTAGAATTGCTTCTAGTGCTGCTCCCCTAGCTATCCAGTCAGCAGAACGAAGTGAAATTGTGATCAAAATTAAAAAGGAATTAGGTTTTGATCCGTTACAACCGCCAAAAGATGCTGTTAGCGTTTACAATTATGCTTTAGTTGAGTATGGAGTGGGTAAACCTGAGTTGGTTCTAGAACTTTTTAGAGAACAAGAAATTCAACAAGCTTTTTGGAAAAATTTTAATTCTGATCATCCCTTGATTTTTCCCCAAGAAGTAGAACATTTTCTAGAGTGGAATATCTTGGGAGATAAAATACGAGAGCTAAAATCAAACAATATTAACATTCGTCAAGAATTTGAGGAATTTTGTCAAGTTTTTATCAGCGTAGCTAAACGCACTAGGACACCAGCGGAAGTTGTACGTGATCAACAAGTCAATAAATTAATATATTCAGATAATAAAAAATATGAATATCAACCAGAATTTCAATCACTAATCACCGAAAAAACCCAATCCTTCTGCGGTCGCGGATTTGTATTTGCTGCCTTTCAAAACTTCACCAACACCAATAAAAAAGGCTATTTTACAGTTATCGGTGATGCGGGAATGGGCAAAAGTACCATCGCTGCAAAATACGTTTCTGAAAATAACGCAATCTGCTATTTTAACGTCTTGGTAGATGGTCGTAACCGTCCTGAATTATTCCTGGAAAGTATTCGTAAACAACTAATTAACCGCTATCAAATCACAAATGTTGAAAACGCTGATTTATCAACATTACTGGAAAAAGCTACGGAAAAACTAAGCACCAATGAAAAATTAATCATTGTCGTGGATGCACTGGATGAAGTAGACCAAAAACCAGGAGCAGAAAATATTTTATATTTACCCAAAACCCTACCAGATAATGTTTACTTCTTGCTGACACGACGACGCTATGAACCTAGTAAAAAACGACTTTATACAGAAGGTGTAACACAAGAAGAATTAGATTTGACTGACAAAAAGTATGATGCAGAAAACGCAAAGGATATTCAAGAATATATTCGCTTTTGTTTAGAAAATTACCCAGAACATAAAAATGGCTTACAAAATTGGATATCCAACAGAAAAATCACCCCTGATGATTTTGTGCAGAAGTTAGCAGACAAGAGCGAAAATAATTTTATGTATTTGCGCTATGTGTTACCAGCAATAGCAGAGGGTGATTATGATGATGTGAATTTAACTCAATTACCACAAGGTTTACAGAATTATTATCAAACTCATTGGGACAGGATGAAAATGAATGATTCATCTAAAGAAATGAAAGTAATGATTCTGTTTACCTTAGTGGAAATTGCCACACCAATTCCCTGTGAGATGATTTTTAATATTCTCCATCAAGATGAATATGTTGTACAGGATGTTTTAGATGAATGGATTGAATATTTAAGAACATCAAATATAGATGGAGATATTTGTTACAGTATCTATCATGCTAGTTTCTTAGATTTCTTGAAAGCAAAAAGAGAACTACAAGCAACCCGCAAGTTATTTAAAGAAGTAAATCAGCGCATTGCGGATTATTTAGAACAGGATGAGGATGACAATGAAACAAATTGAAAAAAAATCCTCTGCCCAAAAATTACATAAACAAAAAATTCGTCTGGCTAGATATCCTTATAGTTTGGTTAATTCTGGTCAGTATGAAAAATATTTCCAAACCCTCACAAATTATCAATTCATATCCGCCAAAATCAATCATCCTGAATTTGGCATCCAAGCATTAATAGAAGATTATGATTTACTGGATGATACCCAAACCAAAACCCACCCAGACCAAACCAAAACCTTAAAATATATTCAAAGTGCTTTGCGACTGTCTGCACACATAGTCACCCAAGACAAACAACAATTACCCAGTCAATTATGGGGAAGGTTACAAGCTATCCACACCCCAGAAATTCAAACCCTATTAAACCAAGCACAAACAAACCACCCTCACCCTTGGTTGCGTCCCCTCACTCCCAGTCTCACCCAAGCAGGAGGAAGCTTACTCCGCACTCTCTCAGGTCATAGTCGTTCGGTAAACGCAGTTGCAGTCACAGCAGACAATCAACGGGTGATTTCTGGTTCATCTGACAATACTGTCAAGGTGTGGAATTTACAGACCGGGGAAGAACAGTTCACCCTTGAAGGTCATAGTCGTTCGGTAAACGCAGTAGCAGTGACAGCAGACAATCAACGGGTGATTTCTGGTTCTTGGGACAATACTGTCAAGGTGTGGAATTTACAGACCGGGGAAGTACAGTTCACCTTTAAAGGTCATAGTGATAGGGTAAACGCAGTAGCAGTGACAGCAGACAATCAACGGGTGATTTCTGGTTCATCTGACAAAACTGTCAAGGTGTGGAATTTACAGACCGGGGAAGAACAGTTCACCCTTAAAGGTCATAGTAGTTCGGTAAACGCAGTTGCAGTGACAGCAGACAATCAACGGGTGATTTCTGGTTCTGATGACAATACTGTCAAGGTGTGGAATTTACAGACCGGGGAAGTACAGTTCACCTTTAAAGGTCATAGTGATAGGGTAAACGCAGTTGCAGTGACAGCAGACAATCAACGGGTGATTTCTGGTTCTTGGGACAATACTGTCAAGGTGTGGAATTTACAGACCGGGGAAGTACAGTTCACCCTTGAAGGTCATAGTAATTGGGTAAACGCAGTCGCAGTCACAGCAGACAATCAACGGGTGATTTCTGGTTCTTGGGACAATACTGTCAAGGTGTGGAATTTACAGACCGGGGAAGTACAGTTCACCCTTAAAGGTCATAGTGGTTGGGTAACAGCAGTAGCAGTCACAGCAGACAATCAACGGGTGATTTCTGGTTCTGATGACAATACTGTCAAGGTGTGGAATTTACAGACCGGGGAAGTACAGTTCACCTTTAAAGGTCATAGTAGTTCGGTATACGCAGTCGCAGTCACAGCAGACAATCAACGGGTGATTTCTGGTTCTTGGTACAAAACTGTCAAGGTGTGGAATTTACAGACCGGGGAAGAACTGTTCACCCTTGAAGGTCATAGTGATAGGGTAAACGCAGTAGCAGTCACAGCAGACAATCAACGGGTGATTTCTGGTTCTTGGGACAATACTGTCAAGGTGTGGAATTTACAGACCGGGGAAGTACAGTTCACCTTTAAAGGTCATAGTGATAGGGTAAACGCAGTAGCAGTGACAGCAGACAATCAACGGGTGATTTCTGGTTCATCTGACAAAACTGTCAAGGTGTGGAATTTACAGACCGGGGAAGAACAGTTCACCCTTGAAGGTCATAGTAGTTCGGTATACGCAGTCGCAGTCACAGCAGACAATCAACGGGTGATTTCTGGTTCATCTGACGATACTGTCAAGGTGTGGAATTTACAGACCAGGGAAGTACAGTTCACCCTTGAAGGTCATAGTAGTTCGGTATACGCAGTCGCAGTGACAGCAGACAATCAACGGGTGATTTCTGGTTCTTGGGACAATACTGTCAAGGTGTGGAATTTACAGACCGGGGAAGAAATAGCTACTTTCACAGGTGACAGTAACTTTCTTTCCTGTGCGGTTGCACCCCCTACTAAATTCACAGATACGTTAACAATTGTTGCCGGTGACGCTGGGGGAATGGTGCATTTTCTAAAGTTGGAAAATGAGGGAGAATAAATTTATGAACTCCACCCCCAGACCACCAACGGTTAATAATTACCTGGATACTCAGCAACAATTCACGGCAGTTATTAACACCAAAAGCACGAATTTTATCGGTCGTGAGTTTGTTTTTACTGCTATTAATAATTTTCTGAACCGCTATAACCGGGGTTATTTCACAATTATCGGACCACCGGGTAGCGGTAAAAGTGCCATAATTGCTAAATATGCTCAAAAAAATCCTCCCAAAAATTACCAAGTGATTTATTACAACGCGGAGTTAGAGGGGAAAAATCACGCTGCGGAATTTTTAATATATATATGTTGTCAAATTATCGCCAAGTTTCAAAATCTATCCCTGCCAAATTTACCGGATAACGCTACAGAAGGAAGTTGGTTTTTATCATTGTTACTACAACAAATCAGCGATAATTTATTACAGACAAATCAATTACATCAAACAAACCAAAAATTAATTATTGCCATTGACGGGTTAAACTGCATCAACCGCAACTTACAACCACCAGGAACAAATATTTTTTATCTTCCCCGCTACCTCCCCCAAGGAGTGTATTTTCTCCTTACCCGTCGTCCGTTTTTATCAAGTAATTCTGGTTTATTAATTGAAGCACCAGTACAAAGTTTGAATTTAGCAGATTATCCAGAGGAAAACAAACAAGATATACAAAATTATATTCAAACAACCCTAAATTCTCCCCCCTTTTTAACGGGGGTTGGGGGGGATCTAAAATCTTGGTTAAATACCCACAAAATCAACGAAAACGCCAATAACTTTAAATACATCAGCGCAATCTTAACCGCTATTGCTGACGGTTTCTATACCCAAACCCAACAAATACAAACATCATTCCCACCAGCATTAGAAACCTACTATCAACAACATTTAGCCAAAATGCTAGATTGGGAAAATCAAGATTTACCCCTAGCTGTTTTGCAAGTTTTAGCCGAACAAACACAACCCATATCAGTGACAGATATTGCTAATTTATTAGATGCTGATGAATTTGATGTAGAGGAAATTTTAGAAGCTTGGTTTGAGTTTTTAAATGTAGAAATTAAATCTAATGTTTCTGTTTACAGTTTATATCATGATAATTTCTGCCAATGGCTGAAAGGATATCTCAGAAGTATCCAAATTAATCGAGATCCCCCCTTACCTCCCTTATTAAGGGGGGAAATTAATCAAAGTCCCCTTTTTGGGGATTTAGGGGGATCTACAAATAAAGGTGGGTAACACAGACGCTAACCCACCCTACGATTTATAAATTCATCAAAGAATCTATACTACCCACTTCAAATTCACAAGCCCTAGAAATTGTTTCTGGGGGTAATTTATCAAAACTAACTAATGGCAAGAAATCAGGATTATCTATGAGTTCTTTCCCTAATAAATATCCTGCTATTGTCCAAGTTTGATATTTCCGCGCTTGTTTACCAATTAATCTACCTTTTTTACCATCATAATATTCTGGCCATTCATCTTCACTCAATCGCGCTTTAGCAATTTCTATTGCTTTTCTAGCCATACCAGTTTTATTAGTTTTCACTGCTGCTGCGGCTAACATCCACATTAAAACAGGCCAACTTCCGGCATTATGATAGGACCAAGGTATATTTTTCGGATCGCATCCTGTCACCACTCTATATTCTTCATTCTCTAAAGCTGGGAAACAGATTTTCATGGGCATATCTCCTACCAAATCATCCCATCTTTTTTCAATTAAATTCATAATTGCTTGTGACTGTTCTTCTGTGGATAAATCACAAATTACAGCCATTAAATTTCCCAGGGTAAAAAAGCGAGTATCTAATTGAGATGGTCCGACATTACCAGCAAAATAACCGCCTTTTTTCGGTAGCCATTTATCTAGTTCATAGTAAGGTAAGGAATCAGCATAAATATTGAATAAATTCACCGCTGTTTTCCCATATTCTTCACTTTTAAAGCGATAAATGGCATTCAAACGATTCAGATCTATCCAGTAGTGTTTGCGAATATGTCCACATAACAAAGGTAATCTATTATCAATTGCTTCAACAATATCTTGATTACCTTGACAAATTAATAACTCACGGGCTACACGCAAAGCCGCAAAAAATAGCACTTGAATTTCTAAAGGATGTCCATAAATTCCCATGCGTCTATCAATCATACACGCACCATCAGGAACTAATAGAGTGGGGTACATATCAAAACGATTTGCCAAACAGATTTCCATAATTAACCGGATACCTGTTTGAAATTCCGGTTGATAAGCTAGAGTATAATCATTAGTAGCGACTACATAGGCACGTAATAAAATCAACCACCATAAACAAGAATCAACAGGTGTGACTCTAGCGATCGCGTGTTCTCCAAAATCAGCTTCTAAATGTTCTTCCCCATTAATAGTCACAACTTTAAAGCTGGCTGGAATTAAACCCCTACCCGGTTTATAAGCATCCAACGCCTTTTCTTTAGGCTGTAATTTTAATGTTTCTTCCAGGAAGTTTTTAACAATATTTGTTTTGCCTTTAATCAGAAAAATCAACGCTGAAGAAACAAAATCTCTGATAAAACATTGATCATAGTTTAATGCTTCTACAGATGGATCATACGCCGCTAAAGTACCAACAGGACGACCTTGATAGTAAAGTATTGAATTTTCTAGTGCCTGCCACGCCTCTTTTTCTATAGTTTCACTTGTAGTTTTACTTGTAGTTTCACTTGTGGTTTCCCTTGTGGTTAATTCATTTAGTTGCATCGCCAGAATAACTCCATTAAGATAGTGAATTTGTGGTGAATGCGGCTTTATTTCTCATGAGTATTTGCTATGTTCAGCAGCATATAACTTGAGCAATAGCAAATAACAATCATTAGTAGCAATCCTCAAACAAAATCAGTTACAATTACTGATTATCAGCAAATTAATTAGGTCATAATTAGGGGTTGCTGAGAAAGTCTTTCCGTGAGGGCATAGGAGTCAGGAGTCAGGAGTCAGGAGTCAGGAGTCAGGAGAAGATTTGAAAATTTCTTTGCCATCTCTTGAAATCCCAAAAAATGCACACTTTTTCCCTTCTCCCTGACGATTAATGAATCGGTGTTCTAGCTATTCACATCAAACAATACAAAAAATATTCATCAGAAAAATTACAGCAAAATATACAAGATATATTTTGAGATTCCGCATTATCCCATAAAAAAATCTAGGATAGTGCTTTTACAAACAAAAACATACCCCTCATGCTGTTTTAGGATCGTAATAATGAAGTTCCAACCCCTTACAGTATATTTACTTGACAATGATTGACTGTTTGCAACTGCTGGTTAAATTATTCCCCTTTAACTTAACAATTTATAACGTTTTTTCCCAATATGCAATATAGATCATTAAAAAATTTAAAATGTCAATTTTCTGGAAAATTTCGACATTATAACCCAATCATCAAACCAAATCACAAATAACTAGCTCACGCTGCTAAATTCACCAAAAATCTACCAGACATGAATCATAATATTTCATGCTGCTATTTTTCGTAAATTCTGTCACATTAACTACATATTACCCTATATTACCCTTGAATTTTTAAATCAGATTAATCAACCCCTGTTAACATTAACAAGCCTCTGAAAATGTTGATAAGCTTGATTAATTACTTGCATTGCAGCTTTAGCCGTATCCGTATTGTTAATATCAGGATGATATAATCTCGCTAATTTTCGGTAGGCAATTTTTACATCTTCACCATGAGCATTTTCATCAACTCCTAAAATTTCCCCAGTTTGTCAATTCCAAAGTTTGATAATTCCGTCTTTACTACAACTAGCAATAGTTTTACATTCTGGATGAATAGCAATAGATAAAACCTCTGTAGAAGAGTCCATTTCCAAAACTTTTGTTTCCATGCGTTCAAAAACTTGCATGGGAGTTTCTTTAAATTCAGGACTTACGCAAAAGGAAACGAAAGTAGGGGTAATTCATGAATTACCCCTACCCAAGAATAAGGTTTTCAGTCACATCTTGCGTAAGTCCTAAAATTGAGAATTATCTAATAAGCTGTTACACAGCTAAATTGTATAATCCTAATATTCTGAACTCTTGTGGAACACGCATCTTGCCTGTTCCACTTATACAAATTAAATGCACAACAGCTTACTTTAAAAACTCCATAAGTAGCAAGTCCAAAAACCGCACTTATTAGCTAATAGGTAAAAAATGAGTGAAATCAGCACAGAGTAGAAGCTGAAATAATCCAAAAAGCTTATTATGTATAGGTTTTCATTAAATGCGCCCTGCTGGAATCGAACCAGCCTGAAGACGAATTATGAGTTCGTTGCCTCCCCAATCGGCCAAAGGCGCTTGTTGTGTTAGATTTGTCTTCTGTTTAAGTAGGCTTTAAGCTTAACTCTCTGTTATGATTGTAGCTTGAGCAACCTATTTTTAGCATTTGGACAAACACACATCTATGAGTATAGCATGATTTTACCATCTGACGCATAATTAAAAAAATTTTTAGTTTAGGTTTGGTAATTGGTAATTGGTAATTGGTAATTGATAATTGGTAATTGGTAATTGGTAATTGGTAATTGGTAATTGGTGATTGGGAAAATTCTTACCCAGTCCCCAGTCCCCAGTCCCCAGTCCCCAGTCACCAGTCCCCAGTCCCCAGTCACCAGTCCCCAGTCCCCAGTCACCAGTCCCCAGTCCCCAGTCCCCAGTCCCCAGTCCCCAGTCCCCAGTCACCAGTCCCCAGTCCCCAGTCACCAGTCACCAGTCCCCAGTCACCAGTCCCCAGTCCCCAGTCCCCAGTCACCAGTCACCAGTCCCCAGTCACCAGTCACCAGTCCCCAGTCACCAGTCCCCAGTCCCCAGTCCCCAATCATTTGCTCTAAAATCCTCGTAGCAAGATACAATTCGATCTGGCGACATTTGTTAAAGTCCATAAAATTATTGATTCTGAAACCACCATTATGAGCATTCATGAAGTATTTATGCCGGCGCTGAGTTCCACCATGACTGAGGGAAAGATAGTCTCTTGGGTGAAGTCGCCGGGGGATAAAGTGGAAAAAGGCGAAACAGTGGTGGTTGTCGAGTCAGATAAGGCTGATATGGATGTGGAAACTTTCTATGAAGGATTTCTTGCCCATATCATTGTCCAAGCTGGTGAAACTGCCCCTGTTGGTGCGGCGATCGCTTACGTTGCCGAAACAGAAGCAGAAATAGAAGCCGCTAAGGCGATGGCTGGTGGTGGTAGTGCTGTAGCTGAACCAGTACCCGCATCCGCACCCGCGCCCGTACCTGTGGCCGCTGCTGCAACTGTAGCCGCACCTGCAACAGCTTCTCAAAATGGCTCAAACCATCGGGAAGGACGGTTAGTAGCTTCGCCCCGCGCTCGCAAGTTGGCGAAAGAATTAAGAGTTGATTTAAATAACCTTAAAGGTAGTGGTCCTTACGGTCGCATTGTCGCCGAAGATATAGAAGTTGCTGTTGGTAAAGTTCAGCCACCTACTACCCCGGTTATTACTCCTATTGCACCCGCCCCCGCTGCCGCTGCTCCGGCAAAACCAACACCTGCACCCGCCCCAGTTGTTGCTGCCGTTCCTGGTCAAGTCGTACCATTAACTACTCTGCAAAATGCGGTGGTACGCAATATGATGGCCAGCCTGTCTGTACCTATATTCCATGTTGGTTACACCATTACCACGGATGGATTAGATAAACTTTACAAACAAATTAAATCTAAAGGTGTCACCATGACGGCGCTATTAGCGAAAGCTGTAGCGGTGACATTACAAAAACATCCTTTACTTAACGCCAGTTATTCAGATCAAGGTATTGTTTATCATTCCAATATCAATGTTTCTGTCGCTGTGGCAATGGATGATGGTGGTTTGATTACACCAGTGTTACAAAACGCCGATCAGGTAGATATCTATTCTCTGTCACGCAACTGGAAATCTTTGGTAGACAGAGCGAGAGCGAAACAACTACAACCAGAGGAATATAATAGCGGTACATTTACTCTGTCTAATTTGGGAATGTTTGGTGTCGATACCTTTGATGCGATTTTACCACCAGGACAAGGTTCAATTTTAGCGATCGCTGCTGCTCGTCCCCAAGTTGTCGCTACCGCAGATGGTTTATTTGGTGTGCGTCAACAAATGAAGGTTAACATCACCTGTGACCATCGTATTATTTACGGCGCTCATGCGGCTGCATTCTTGCAAGATTTAGCAAAATTGATTGAAACCAACCCCCAATCTTTGACACTGTAAGGAAAAAATCTCAAAACCAAAAACCAATAAATCTTAATTTCAGACTTGGAGTTTTTTATATTCCAAGTTTTTTTATATTCCAAGTTTTTTTATATTCCTGGATATAGATCCCCGACTTCTTGAAGAAGTTGGGGATCTGTTTACCTGTTTACTGTTATCAATTCAAGCTACTCTGAAAGTAAGTGACATCAGTTGATAACAATATAAATAAATTCAAAAAAAAGATGCCAACAGAACATAGTTTAATTTTGGATATCACAACAGTGTTAGTCGCTACTGCTTTAGGAGGATTTTTTGCCCATCGGTTGCGTCAACCTGTGATACTGGGTTATTTAGTTAGTGGTTTTGCTATTGGACCTTTTGGGTTTAAGTTATTAAGTAATGTGAATGAAATTAAATCTTTAGCAGAAATTGGAGTTGCCTTTCTGCTGTTTGCGCTGGGTGTAGAATTTTCTTTAGCAGAACTCAGACGAGTGAAAGAAATTGCTATTAAAGGTAGTTTATTACAAATCGGTTTAACAATTGCTCTAGTAACAATAGTCACCCTCTTAACAGGTTGGGCTTCTAGCATTACAAAAGGCATCTTTTTAGGTGCGGTTTTATCTCTTTCTTCCACAGCAATAGTATTAAAAACCCTCACAGAAAAGGGTGAAGTTAATACAGTACATGGGCAAATTATGCTGGCAATTTTAATCGCTCAAGATTTAGCTTTGGGTGTGATGTTGGCAATAATTCCAGCTTTACAACAACCAGAAAATATTGCAGTAGCTCTCAGTTTGGCTTTAGTTAAAATTACAATATTTGTTGGAGTTGCAATTATATTTAGTCGCTGGGTAGTGCCTCGTGTGTTAAGCAATATTGCCGCTACAGAAAGCAATGAGTTATTTTTATTAGTTGTAATTGCTTTATGTTTAGGAGTTGCTGTAATAACTGCAAAATTGGGTCTTTCTATTGCTATGGGGGCGTTTGTTGCTGGTTTAATGATATCAGAAATTGATTATGCTGACCAGGCATTAGCGAAAATTTTACCTTTGCGAGATACCTTTGCTAGTTTGTTTTTTGCCTCTATTGGAATGTTGATTGATCCGGCTATTCTCATCAGCAATTTTGCTATAATTTTAGAACTTGTGGCTTTAGTCATGTTGGGTAAAGCCGTAATTATTTTCGGAATTGTTTTAAAATTTGGTTATTCTCTCAAAAATGCAATTATAGTCAGTTTGGGAATTAACCAAATAGGTGAATTTTCTTTTGTATTAGCTTTGGTAGGTTTGCAGTTAGAATTGATATCTCAACAAACCTATTCTTTATTATTAGGAACAACAGCAATTACACTCATTCTTACACCATTCTCACTTAAAGTTGCTCCTTTTATTGCTGATAATTTAAATCAAAATCCCGTACTAGCGAATTTCTTACAAAGATTTTCTGCACCCAAAACTATATCTATGCCAGAAATAATGACTGATCATGTAGTGGTAGCAGGTTATGGTAGAGTAGGGCAAGTAGTTGTTAATATCTTACAAACTGAAGGATATCCAGTTTTAGTTATTGAAAATAGCGAAGCATCTGTACAAAGATTAAGAATGCGTCAAATACCTTATATTTTTGGTGATGCAGATTCAGAATTAGTATTAGAAAAAGCACATTTAGCCACTGCTAAAGCTTTAGCGATCGCCCTTCCTGACGCTGCTAGTACCCGTTTACTTTTAAAAAATGCTTTGACTATTGCACCCCATTTAGATGTCATTGCTCGTTCACATAATAACAAGGAAATTGATATTTTAACCCAAATGGGTGCGAAGGAAGTTGTACAACCTGAATTTGAAGCAGCTTTAGAGTTAGGAAATCATTTATTAAAAACTTTGGGAGCAGCAGAAAGTTACATTCAAACTGTGATCAATACTATTCGCAAAGATAGATATTTAAGTGTTAGACCAGATCAAGAATAAAGGTAAGGAGTCGTAGGGGTTTAGCATTGCTAAACCCTACAAAAGTCGGGAGAATAGATTATCCTTTCACGCACAAAGTCCATCAAATTTGGGAATTTTACCCGGTATCTGGGCTGGTCATGCACGCCAAAATACATCATAATTATTGTTGAGGATCTTAATTATTATGGCATTGGCGTATTTGCATGAGTTTAAAGGTAGTTTTATTCGATTTCAATGGTGTCATTATCAAAGATGAGCCAATTCATTTAAAATTAATAGATGAAATTCTAGTGCAGGAAAATTTGCAACCGCAAAAGCTGCATGAGCGTCAAGGTTGTTTGGGAAGGAGCGATCGCGCTTGTTTTCAAGATTTGCTCAAAAATCGTGGTAGAGTGGTTACAGAAGAGTATTTAATGGAATTGCTGCAACGTAAAGCCCAAGCTTATGTACAAGAACTGGAAAAACTGGAAAAATTGCCTTTGTATTCGGGAATAGAAGATTTAATTTTTCAGGTGCGATCGCAAAACCTGAAACTCGGTTTAGTTAGCGGTGCTTTGCGTCAAGAAATCCAACTGGTGCTGGAACGTGCTAAACTGGTTGAATATTTTACGGTTATCGTCGCAGGTGATGACATCACCACCAGTAAACCCCAACCAGAAGGTTATTTGCTGGCTGTAGAAAAATTAAATCAAGTATATCCAGATTTAAATTTGCAAAGTCAGGAATGTTTAGCTATTGAAGACACTCCGGCGGGTATTCAAGCAGCCAAACGCGCTCAGATGCAAGTTGTAGGAGTTGCCAATACTTACCCATTTCATATGTTGCAGCGTCAAGCTAACTGGACAGTTGACTATTTGACAGAGTTGGAATTAGAACGGGTACAGGAAATTTTTTTGCAGCAAGATGTGAACAATATAAAGACCGAGTGTTAAAATAGGATGTGATCAAGGGGAATTAGCTCAGTTGGTAGAGTGCTGCGATCGCACCGCAGAGGTCAGGGGTTCGAGTCTCCTATTCTCCATTTATTCTGTTGTCGTTTGCCAAATAATTTGTCTGCGTTGACAAATTGTTGTCTGTCTTGCCAAATTGCTGTGCTGCCAAATTATTTGTCCTTAAATTTTATCTCCAGGTAATACACATAACTTATGTTGTGTACGATCGCAGCACTCCTTTCAACCCACCTTAATTTTATAACAGTATTTTAATTTATTAGGCTGAGGTATTGCCTCGACAATCAAAGATGTAAGGTGATACTATGTAGTAAATTCAGGAGATTTTTCAATGAATATTGAGCAATCTGTGTTAGAAAAGTTACGCCATTTACCTGTTGATAAACAACAGCAATTATTAGATTTTGCGGAATTTTTGTCTCAAAAAATGACTCTTAAAACTCCTTTACAGAATGTTAGAGGATTATGTGCTGATTTAAAAGTAGATATTAGTGAAGAAGATATTTATCAAGCGCGTCAAGAAATGTGGGGTAATTTTCCAAGGGATATAATTTAATGACATCAGTGGTTGCAGATACACATACTTTAATTTGGTACGTTTTTGATTTACAGAGATTATCAGAAGCTGCATTAACAGCATTAGAACAAGCAGTTAATACAGGTAATCCTATTTATATCTCAGCTATTACGGTTATAGAAATTGCTTATTTAGTTGAGAAGGGACGCTTTGCAGAAGAGGTATTAACACGAATTTTAAATGCTTTGGATGATCCCAATGTAGGTATTATACTTGTACCTTTGGATCGTAATATTTCAGGTGCAATTCGACAAATTGATCGGGTAACAGTTCCTGATATGCCTGATAGAATTATTGCAGCTACGGCGTTTTCTTTGGGTATTCCTTTAGTTACTCGTGATTTGAGGATTCAAGCTTTAACCACTATTAAAACTATTTGGTAGAAAAGCTACAAAATGTTAAACTTATGCAAATTAAATGCACAACAGCTTACCAGTAAATCCTTAAATCGCTTTCCTATTTATGCCCGCTTGGTAGTACCAGAAATTTGGTGTTATGATGCTGGAAAATTAAAGATTTATCTCTTAGAAAATGGTGAATATATATAATCAGAAACAAGTTTAGTTTTTCCTGGTTTACCAATTAGAGAATTACCAAAATTGATAGAAGAAAATAGAAACGAAGGTAGAAGGGCAATTAGAAAAGCTGTGAAAAATTGGTTTAAACATTGGGTTAAAAATTGGGTTAAACATTGGGTTAATAATCAGACTTTACAAATCAATTAATAATACTATATAATGAATACAATTATGAAAACATAATTCCTAACAACTCTTTCATTCGGGCATCTCCAGGATACACAAAATGGCAATTAAGAAAAGTGAACTTTACAGTTCTTTATGGAAAAGTTGCGATGAACTGCGGGGGGGTATGGATGCTTCCCAATATAAAAACTATGTTTTAGTATTATTATTTGTTAAATACGTATCTGATAAATATGCAGACGTTGAAGATGCACTTATAGAAATACCTCAAGGCGGCAGTTTTCAGGATATTGTGAACTTAAAAGGTAAAAAAGATATTGGCGAAAAAATCAATTTAATTATTCAAAATCTCGCCGAAGCTAACGACTTAGGTAATATATTTAATGATGCCGATTTTAACGATCCTGATAAACTGGGAAAAGGCCAAGAAATGAAAGAACGACTAACTAACTTAGTCGCCATCTTTGAAAATTCTGCCTTAAATTTTAGCAAAAACCGCGCCGATGGAGATGATATTTTAGGCGATGCTTATGAATATTTAATGCGGAACTTTGCCACCCAGTCAGGAAAAAGTAAAGGACAATTTTACACCCCTGCGGAAGTTTCCCGCGTCATTGCTAAAGTCATTGGAATTAACAGCGTTACCAGTCCCCAACAAAGTATATATGATCCTACCTGTGGGAGTGGTTCATTATTATTAAAAGCTGCTGATGAAACAGAGATTAAAATCAGCATTTTCGGGCAAGAAATGGATAACGCTACCTACTCCCTAGCGCGGATGAATATGATATTACATGGACATCCTACCGCAGAAATTAAACAAGATAATACCTTATCAACTCCCCACTTTAAAAATAGCGATGGTAGTTTAAAAACCTTTGATTTTGCAGTCGCTAACCCTCCATTTTCGGCAAAAGCTTGGAGTACAGGAATTAACCCAGAAAAAGATGAATTTCAACGATTTTCAGATTATGGAATACCTCCCGCAAAAAACGGCGATTATGCTTTTTTATTACACTTAATTGCCTCCTTAAAACCCCAGGGAAAAGGAGCGATAATTTTACCTCATGGGGTGTTATTTCGGGGTAATGCAGAGGCAGATATTAGAAAAAAAATCATTAATCAAGGTATAATCAAAGGTATAATCGGCTTACCTCCTAACCTTTTTTATGGTACAGGAATACCAGCTTGTATTATTGTCATAGATAAAGAAAACGCGGGTAAATCTGCCGGCATTTTTATGATAGATGCTAGTAAAGGATTTGTCAAAGATGGTAATAAAAACCGTTTGCGGGAACAGGATATACATAAAATTGTGGATGTGTTTAATAAGCAATTAGAAATTGCTAAATATTCCCGCATGGTGTCGTTAACAGAAATTGCCGATAATGATTTTAACTTGAATATTCCCCGTTATATAGACTCCCAAGAAGCGGAAGACATTCAAGATATTGCAGCGCATTTATTGGGAGGAATACCAGAGAAAGATATTCAAGCATTAGGGGAATTTTGGCAAGTTTACCCCAACTTACAACAAGAATTATTTGCACCAACCGAAAACCCCGGATATCAACAGTTAAAAATTGCTGCAAATGAAGTTAAAAATTGTATTTTTCATCATCCTGAATTTATCCAATATAGTCAGAAAATAGAGCAGGTTTTTACAACTTGGGAAAAACAACATACACCATTATTAAAAGCTATCCAACCAGGAGATAAACCCAGGGAAATTATCTATAAATTAGGTGAGAATTTACTTGCAGCATTTACAGGACAAAATTTAATAGATAAGTATGACGTTTATCAATATCTGTTAACTTATTGGTTGGAAGTCATGGGGGATGATGTGTATATGATAGTTGAAGATGGTTGGAAAGCGGAACTTACACCCATCACCAATAAAAAAGGTACAATTATGGATTATGTTTGTGAATTGATACCGGAAGATTTAATCATTAATAATTATTTTCCTCAGGAACAAAGTAAAATAGCACAGTTGGAAAATCAGAAAGATGATATAATCAGACAACAGGAAGAAATGCAAGAAGAATATGGAGGAGAGGAAGGTTTATTAGAAGAAGTGACTAATGACAGTGGGAAAATTACTAAGACTAATATTAATGTGAGAATTAAGGAAATCCAAAAAAATCCTTTATTTGCAGATAAGGAAGAGTTGCAGGTGTTAAAATCCTATTTACAATTGATCGAGTCGGAAGCAATTTTGAATAAGAAAATTAAAGACGCTACCCAAGAATTACATCATAAGGTGTTAAAGAAATATAGGGAGTTGACGGAGGAGGAAGTTAAGAGTTTGGTGGTGGATGATAAATGGATGGGGATTTTAAAACAAGGGATAAATGCAGAAATGGATCGTATTTCCCAACGGTTGACGCAGAGAATTAAGGAGTTAGGTGAACGTTATGATACTCCTTTATTAGAGTTGAGTGATGAGGTGGATAAGTTGACGAGTTTGGTTGATCAGCATTTACAACAGATGGGGTTTGTTTGGTGATGGATAACGAAGGCAGGAGGCAGGAGGCCGTTTTTGTAACGGGGATTTATATATACCCCGATCAAAAAACTTTTCGCCTTTAAAGGCAAGGTTTTAGACCCGACTATTTCAATAAATGGAACGCTGATGAACGCGGATAAATGCAGATTGATTTGATTTTTTGTTTGTTTTTTGGGGGGTTTTATGAGTATTCCTGATGGTTTTAAGGTTTCTGAGGTTGGGGTTATTCCTGAAGATTGGGATGTTAAGAGATTGGGGGATATTGCTGATGTCAAAACTGGACCATTCGGTTCATCTCTGCACGAAAAAGATTATGTTGATGATGGTACACCCATTATTACAGTTGAACATTTGAGTGATAAGGGGGTAGTACATAAAAATCTACCAATGGTTTCTGATTATGATAAAAATAGATTAAGTTCTTATATTCTAAAAACTGGTGATATTGTTTTTAGTCGTGTAGGTTCTGTTGATAGAAATTCATTAATTAGAAATTTGGAAGATGGGTGGTTGTTCTCTAGTCGGTTACTAAGAATTAGAATTAATAATAAAAATATTGCTCCTGCATATTTGAGTTATCATTTCCTTCAAGAATCAACAAAACAGAGAATTAGAAGTGTTGCAGTTGGTCAAACAATGGCATCACTTAATACTGCAATACTGAAAGGTATTGAAATCACCCTTCCCCCACTTGCTGAACAAAAAGCGATCGCTCAATCTCTTAGTGATGTAGATAACCTAATTACAGCAATAGATAAACTCATCACCAAAAAGCGTAACATCAAACAGGGAACAATGCAAGAATTACTCACAGGTAAAAAACGCTTACCTGGTTTTAGTGGTGAGTGGGAGGTGAAGACTTTTAAAGATGTTTCTTTTGTAAATCAGGGGTTACAAATTGCAATTGAACAGCGATTAAAGCAACCATTACCCAACTCTAAAAAATATATTACTATTCAATTTCTGAATAATGGTAAAGATATAGAATATATTAATGATTATTCATCTTCCGTTTGTTGTAATGAAGATGATGTTTTAATGACAAGAACAGGTAATACGGGAATAGTTGTATCAGGTGTAAGTGGTGTATTTCATAATAACTTTTTTAAAATCAATTTTGATAGAAAAATTTTAGACAAGAATTATTTAATAGCTTACTTACGTTTAGACAAAACGCAAAAAATCATTCTTGCAAAAGCAGGAACAAGTACAATTCCCGATTTGAACCACAATGATTTTTATTCAATTTTTATCCATTTACCATCTCTTACAGAACAAAAAGCGATCGCCAAAATATTAACAGAAATGGATGAAGAAATAGAAGCATTAGAAAAGAAAAGAGAAAAATACAAAAACATCAAACAGGGAATGATGCAACAACTACTAACAGGAAAAACGAGATTAAAAATAAATTTAGAGGATAGATAAATATGAACAAAAAATATAAAATATATTTAGATGTTTGTTGTTTAAATCGTCCTTTTGACGATCAAAACCAACCGCGTATTTACTTATAGTGAATGTTAGAATTAATAACCCAGTGCAATGGTTAGCAGAAGTAATACAACTAGAGGAAAATAATGATGAAAACTCACAATGAAATTATCAAACAAGGTTATGATGCTTTAATCAAATCTTTAGGAGTAGCTGATACAATTAGATTTATTCAATATCTAAGTCCAGGAAAAGGAGACTATACCAAAGAACGTCATCAATGGTTAGATAACCAAACCTTAGCAGATGTTTTTGCAGAAATGAACCAAGTAGAAGACACCAACGAATATGAAGAAATTATTGAATAGTTGTATTTTATCAGATGCTTTAGAGTATATCAAAAACAAAAATATCGTTACAGAAATGGATAAAGAAATAAAAGCATTAGAGAAGAAAAGAGAAAAATACAAAAACATCAAACAGGGAATGATGCAACAACTACTAACAGGAAAAACGAGAATAATTGATAATTGATAATTGACAATTGATAATTATATGATCTTCCTTAGCGACTTTGCACCTTTGCGCGAAACCCATATAGTAGAAAACCCACATTTTCCGTAGGGTTTTAGCAATGCTAAACCCTGACAATATCTGTTGATTAATTTCTTGATTGCCAAAATTATAAAAACACAGTAAAATAAAGTTATACCCTACATCATACAAAAGGTATAACCAAATGACCAGCATTAAAACAGCCATTTCCATAGAACAATCATTATATGATCAAGTCAATGAATTAGCAACAGCAATGAAAATACCCCGCAGTAAATTGTTTGCTATTGCAATAGAGGAATATTTGCACCGTCAAAAACAACATCAAATATTAGAAAGTATCAATGAAGCTTATGCAGATGGTTTAGATGAACCAGAACAAATCATGTTAGAAAAAATGAGACATCATCAAGGGAAAATACAACAAAAAGAATGGTAATCAAACAAGGTGATATATACTGGATCGACTTAGGAGAACCTATAGGTTCAGAACCCGCTTATAAAACCAACTGAGTCAAGAACCACTTTGGCAAAAAGAACCAATAATTTGTAACGGTAAAACCATTAAATTAGTTGCGGAAGTTGTCAGTACAAACTGGCAAGATGACTATGCCAAAAAAATAGAAGAATATGCCTTTTTAGAAATACCAGAATATTGGATAGTAGACTTTCGTGCATTAGGAGGAATACAATTTATAGGCAACCCAAAAAAACCGACATTAACAATTTGTCAATTAATTAATGGAGTATATCAACAACAAAAATATCGCTTAGGAGAGAGTATTTTTTCTCCACTATTTCCAGAATTAAAACTTAAATTAGATGATATCATGCCATAAAATAATTATACCTTTTTGCACTATGTCTATTACAAAAACCCCTCTCTGCGCCTCTGCGACTCTGCGCGAAAAATAATATACTAAAAAATAAACAGTAAAAACCATGAACGAAGTCGGACAACCAGAACGCGCAACCCAGAACCGAGTCATCGCACTACTCACCCAAAAACTAGGTTATCAATACATAGGAAACTGGTACAACCGCGCAAACAACAGCAACATAGAAACCGACTTACTCACCACATTTTTACGAGACATTCAAAAATACCCACCAGACCTCATCAACAAAGCACTTCACGAACTAACCAAACACACCAACGACAAAACCCAAAACCTCTACAACATCAACAAAGAAATATACACCCTCCTACGTTACGGTATCAAAATCAAACCCGAAGCAGGGGAAAACACACAAACCCTTTACCTGATCAACTGGGAAGAACCCTTAAAAAATAGCTTTTACATCGCTGAAGAAGTCAGCATCAAAGGGGAAAACACCAAACGACCAGATATAGTTTTATATATTAACGGTATCGCTTTAGCAGTGCTGGAACTAAAACGCAGCACCGTACCCGTTTCCGAAGCAATTCGCCAAAATCTAGACAATCAAAAATCAATATTTATTAAACCCTTCTTTAACACCATACAGCTAGTCATGGCAGGTAACGACACCCAAGGACTACGTTATGGAACAATTGAAACCCCAGAAAAATATTATCTTACCTGGAAAGAAGACACCCACAGCGAAATTACCAACACCCTAAATATTACCAACATCTTAGATCAACACCTGCTGCAACTATGCGAAAAACACCGCTTTCTAGAAATTATCCACGACTTCACCTTATTTGATAGCGGTATTAAAAAAATTTGTCGCTCTCATCAATACTTAGGTATAAAAGCCGCCCAAGAGTATATCAAACGTCGAGAGGGTGGTATTATCTGGCACACCCAAGGCAGCGGAAAAAGCTTAACAATGGTCTGGTTAACCAAATGGATACGAGAATATAACCCCAACGCCAGAGTATTAATAATTACAGACCGCGAAGAACTAGATGGACAAATTGAAAGTATTTTTTTAGGTGTCAATGAAAACATTTACCGCACCCAAAGCAGTCAAGACCTCATTACCCAATTACAAAATACCACACCCTCATTAATTTGTTCCTTAATACATAAATTCGGGAAAAATAACAGTAACAACGAATCAAAAGACTACGAAGAATTTATCAAACAAATAAAACGCAACCTCCCGCAAAACTTCCAACCCCAGGGAGAATTTTATGTATTTGTCGATGAATGTCACCGCACCCAGTCCGGTAAATTACATAAAGCCATGAAAAAAATATTACCAAATGCTTTATTTATCGGTTTTACAGGAACACCATTATTAAAACAAGACAAACAAAAAAGCATCGAAGTTTTTGGTAACTATATTCACACCTATAAATTTAACGAAGCAGTAGAAGATCAAGTAGTTTTAGACTTACGTTATGAAGCTCGTCATGTAGAGCAGTATATCACCTCTCAAAGCAAAATTGACCAATGGTTTGAAAGTAAAACCAAACAACTAACAGAAACCGCAAAAGCAGAACTCAAAAAACGCTGGGGAACAATGCAAAAAATCCTCAGTTCCAAATCTCGACTAGAGATCATAGTCAAAGATATCATGTTAGATTTTAGCACAAAAGACAGATTACAAAATAGTAAAGGTAACGCCATTTTAGTAGCTGGAAGTATTTACGAAGCGTGTAAATATTATGAAATTTTCCAAAATGCAGGTTTTAGCAAATGCGCCATTATTACATCTTATGATGGTTCACTGCAAAGCATCAAAGGAGAAACCACAGGTGAAGGAAAAACCGACAAAATACATCAATATGAAATCTATCAAAAAATGCTCAACGGACAAAAACCAGACAAATTTGAAACAGAGGTAAAAAACGACTTTGTTCACCATCCTGAAAAGATGAAATTATTAATAGTCGTCAATAAACTATTAACTGGTTTTGATGCACCACCAGCAACATATTTATATATAGATAAATCCATGAGAGATCATGATTTATTTCAAGCAGTTTGTCGAGTCAACCGATTACATACACCAGACAAAGAATATGGTTATATTATAGATTATAAAGACCTATTTCAAAGTTTAGAAAAATCAGTTTATGATTACACATCAGCAGCATTTAGTGAATATGACAGCGATGATATAAACGGCTTATTAACTGATAGATTAGAAAAAGGCAAAAATGACCTAGAAACCGCCAGAGAAGCAGTAAAAGCCCTTTGTGAACCTGTAAAATACCCTTATGATACCCCAGATTATATTAAATATTT
The DNA here is from genome assembly GCF_014696235.1 of Sphaerospermopsis sp. FACHB-1194. Taxonomy (NCBI): domain Bacteria; kingdom Bacillati; phylum Cyanobacteriota; class Cyanophyceae; order Nostocales; family Aphanizomenonaceae; genus Sphaerospermopsis; species Sphaerospermopsis sp. FACHB-1194. Next base: position 40,660 of record NZ_JACJPU010000045.1, read on the forward strand.
TTGTGGCAATACCCAAAACCCAGAAGATTTACAAACCACCGAACCCAGAAGATTAGTATTATATAAAAGTGTTGCTGCCCTAGTCAGAAAATATGCTAATATTGCCAACGAACTAGAAACCGCAGGATATACAACCAGAGAAATTTTTGATATTCAACAAGAAGTCAAACATTATCAAATTGTCTCAGAAGAAATTAAACTAGCAAGCGGTGATAAAATAGATTTTAAAGTTTATCAAAATGATATGCGTCACCTGATAGATAGTTATATTGGTGCAAAAGAAAGTCAAATTTTAGCCAACTTTGAAAATTTGACTTTAGTAGAATTAATAGTTAACAATGGAGTGAGTGCAGTAAATAGCTTACCTCCAGGAATTAGAAATAATCAAACTGCTGTTGCAGAAACCATAGAAAATAATCTGCGAAAGTTAATCATAGAACAAGAACCCACCAACCCCAAATACTTTGAGAAAATATCAATTTTATTAAATGAATTAATAGCGATCCGTCAAGATGAAACTCTAGCATATCAAGAATACTTACAAAAAATAGTCGCCCTAGCTAAACAAATTCAACAACCAAGTACATCATCCCAATATCCTGAGAGTTTAGATACACCTGCTAAAAGATCATTATATGATAATTTAGATCAAAATGAAGAATTAGCTTTAGATATAGATGCAGCAGTGAGGAATAGTAAACAAGATAGTTGGAGGGGAAACAAAATGAAAGAAAGGTTAATTAAAAACGCTATTAAGAAATATATCAAACCGGAAGATTTAGAAAGTATATTTGAGATAATTAAACAGCAAAGTGAATATTAAGGTGATGGGTGATTGGTGATGGGTGATTGGTGATTATTTATTAATTTGACGACAAGATTATTTCCTGTAGGGGCGAAGCATTCGGGCGATCAATTCTCAATTTGACGACAAGATTATTTTCCGAATGCTTCGCCCTATGACTATTGATTCCTGTACAGGTGTTCAGCATTCGGGGGATTGATGATAAATTTGACGACAAGATTATTTCCTGTAAGGGCGAAGCATTCGGGCGATAAATTATTAATTTGATGACAAGATTATTTTCCGAATGCTTCGCCCCTACGACTCCCGACTCCTGTAAGGGTGTTCAGCATTCGGGCGATCAATTCTCAATTTGATGACAAGGTTATTTTCCGAATGCTTCGCCCTATGACTATTGATTCCTGTACAGGTGTTCAGCATTCGGGCGATCAATTCTCAATTTGACGACAAGATTATTTTCCGAATGCTTCGCCCTATGACTATTGATTCCTGTACAGGTGTTCAGCATTCGGGCGATCAATTATTAATTTGATGACAAGGTTATTTTCCGAATGCTTCGCCCCTACGACTCCTTACTCCTTTAAAAACTATGCAAACCTATCAAATAACTATCGGAGAATTAACTATAGATGTCGTCAGAAAAGACATTAAAAATCTACATCTAGCAGTTTATCCCCCAGATGGAAGAGTAAGAATTGCCACACCTTTACATATTAATGATGAATCCTTGCGATTATTTGTAATTGAAAAATTAGCATGGATTAAAAAACATCAAATTAAGTTTCAATCTAATAATCAATCTAATAAATCTAATAATCAACCTAATAATCAACCTAATAATCAACCTAATAATCAATTTTCCAACCTACCGGAAAAAATAGCATATTTATCAGGAGAAAATCACTACTTTCAAGGTAAAAGCTATATATTAAACGTGATTGAAAAACCTGGTAATGCACAAATAGAAATTAGAAATAACACATATATTGATTTATATATTAAAACAGGAAGTAATACAGAACAACGGCAAAAAGTCTTAAATAATTGGTATCGTCAACAATTAAAAATACAAATTCCCCCATTAATAGCTAAATGGGAAAAAATCATAGGTGTAAATATTAACGAATGGGGAATAAAAACCATGAGAACAAAATGGGGAACTTGCAATATACAAGCTAAACGCATTTGGTTAAATTTAGAACTCGCAAAAAAACCTATTCATTGTTTAGAATATGTAGTAGTGCATGAAATTACCCACCTGTTAGAACGCACCCATAACGCTAAATTTCAAGCTTTAATGGATCAATTTATGCCAAAGTGGCGAGAATATAAAAAAGAATTGAATAACAATAACTAACTAACTAATTTGTTACCAAAAACGTAACCAACCCAAACTTGTATTTAGACAATGCCAAACTATCAATAGGAGTTAAATCTCCCAGATGTTTTAGTAACTGTTAACTGTTAAAAGTTGACAGTAGATAATTGATTGATTTTTTTGAGGAGTGTGCATTTTATGTCTAGAAATACCTTATCAATTTCTTCCCTTCATATCAAGAACCTGGGAAAAATTCTTTATTCCACCTTATTAATATGTATGATATTTGCCCTACCAGCATCAGCCGAAGAAAAAGCCAAATTATGGCGCACCTTAACCGTTAGCGGAAGTGGAGTAGAAAGAATTGCTACCACCTTATCACAAGTTAGTTTAGGTGTAGAAGTGCAAGGAAAAACAGCCGAAGAAGTACAAAAAGAAGCCGCCCGCAAGTCATCTGCCGTAGTCGCCTTACTTAAAAGCCGCAATGTCGAGAAATTAGAAACCACAGGAGTGCGGCTAAACCCAGTTTATAGTTATACCAACAACGTCCAAAGAATTACAGGTTATGCAGCCAGCAACACCGTGAGTTTTCGCTTTCCCACCGATAAAGTCGGTACATTATTAGATGAAGCAGTCAAAACCGGAGCAACCCAAATTAATGGTATTAGTTTTGTCGCCACAGATGAAGCTATTAGCAACGCCCAAAAACAAGCATTAAAAAAAGCTACCCAGGATGCCCAACAACAAGCCGATGCAGTTCTTGACACCTTGGGTTTTCAACCAAAAGAAATAGTGAGTATTCAAATTAATGGGGCAAGTGCGCCCCCACCACCAATGTTACAACGGGTTGAAATTGCTAAAGCAAACCTCGCCGATGCTTCCACCCCCATAGTCGGTGGTGAACAAGAAGTACAAGCATCTGTTACTTTGCAAATTAGTTATTAGGAACAGGGAACAGGGAACAGGGAACAGGGAACTCTTAACAGGGAACAGGAAATATTTATCTTTATTCTGACTCCTGACTCCTGACTCCTGACTCCTGACTCCTGACTCCTGACTCCTGACTCCTGACTCCTGACTCCTGACTCCTGACTCCTGACTCCTGACTCCTGACTCCTGACTCCTGACTCCTGACTCC